>JALNYB010000038.1 GCA_023230065.1 Candidatus Methanomethylophilaceae archaeon | reverse complement strand
TGTCTGCGAAAGCATTTGGATCGATCGTGAAGAAGATCATAACAACGGTTGAGCAGAAATGAAGATCGGTGTCATTTCCGAGGGAGATTCACTTAGTTCATATGTGGCTGACGATTTCGGCCACGCTCCTTATTTTTTGATAGTGGATATGGACACACTTGATTATCAGGTAGTTGCTAACGAGTTTGCAAATTCTGTGGAAGGTGCAGGAATGAAAGTCGCTGAGGCTATCATCGGTCTCGGTGTCGATGCGGTCATAACAGGGGGCATAGGGTCTCACGGGATCGACATTCTAAATAAGGCAGGCATCAAGGTGTCTTATGATGAAGAGGGGACTGTTGAAGAATGCGTCAACGATTTCAAAAGAAGATATCAGCGCGACAATGCATTATGAATTTTTAAAGATATAAAAATGATCTTTGAGCAGTAAGGCCTCAAAGATCATTAACGGATTTGCGGTTCGAGATATATTATCGAATAGATAGGCTAAGTTATCTGTTTTACAAGTATTAATCAGCATGTTGTATGCAAATCTATGATATGTTTATACGATTTCACATAGGTCTGATCAAGTATTCATTAGACATTTTTACAAATTCTTGTACAATGCTGAGCATAAGCATTATTAGCGAATGAATCACTTCCTGTCAATTATGGCAAAAAGAGATCTTATTTCGGTCCTCGACATGAAGGACGAATGGCCAGACCTTGTAGATCTGGCGATCAAACTCAAAAAAGAACGCGGTAATAACGATGCGCCGTTGAAAGGTAAGACCTTGGCGATGATGTTCGAGAAACCAAGTACAAGGACAAGGATCTCTTTCGATGTTGCCATCACCGAACTCGGGGGACATGCATTATATATCGATGTGTCCAAGATGCAAATGGGGCATGGTGAGACTGTTGAGGACACCGCAAAAGTGATGAGTCGTTTCGTTCATGGTATAATGTACCGTGCATTCGACTACAAGATGATGGATAAGATCGGAGAGAACGCGACAGTACCGGTAATCAGCGGACTCGACAATCTGGAGCATCCTTGTCAGGCTTTGGCGGACATGGTGACCATCAAAGAGAAAAAAGGTTCATTCCGCGGGAAGAAACTTGTTTACCTAGGCGATGGAAATAATGTATGCAATTCGCTTCTTTACGCATCTGCCATCATGGGATTGGATATGGTCGCGTGCTGTCCTGCAACAAGAATGCCCAACGCAGAGATCATGCTACAGGCTGCACGTATCGCGGATGAGAACGGAAGCAAGATAATCGCTTCACATGACCCTCAAGAATCCTGTAAGGATGCAGATGTCCTATACACAGACACATGGATCTCGATGGGAGATGACACTCCTGTAGAGGCGGCCATGAAGCTCTTCAACATGTATCAGATCAACAGTCAGCTGTTAAGTATTGCAAAATCAGACTGTATCGTCATGCACTGTCTTCCCGCCCACAGAGGACAGGAGATAACCGCAGATGTGATGGATGGTCCGCAGAGTGTTGTCTTCGATCAGGCAGAGAATCGTTTACATGCTCAGAAAGCAGTTCTTTACACATTGCTCAAATAACTTGAGATGAAACAAGGTCTTCCACGATATCGAGGAAGGCCTCTTCTTTTCCTTCGGGAATTGTCGCGCCAGCGGCAATGTTATGCCCTCCGCCGAAACCTCCCACCATTTCTGATGCTGTTTTCATAATTATTGAGAGATCCAATCCTTTGTCTGTAAGATTGTGTGTTGCTCTTGCGGATACTTTGATGCCGTCGTCTGCTTTCGCGAATGCAAAAATAGGAAGTTCGTGTTTTGCTTCATTGGAATTCAAAAGCATTCCAGCCACTATGCCGACTATTGTTTCCCTGATTTCAGAACCAGAATCGAAATATTGGATGAATCTGCGTTCTCTGATGAGATGATTCTCTTTTATGTAGGAGAGAGCCATCGAAATGTTGCGTCTGTGATCGGAGCGGTTCTGTTCTGCATCATTTAGTGCGGTCAGATCTCCTCTGCATATTCTAAGGCCTGTTTCTGCATCATCGTATCTTCCGCAGGAATTGAGGATCGTGGCGTATTCCTTTGCATCTCTGAGTCCGATGTGTGATTCGAATTTTGGAAGTGTGTAGACTTCTCCGTAGAGGT
The DNA here is from genome assembly GCA_023230065.1 of Candidatus Methanomethylophilaceae archaeon. Classification (GTDB taxonomy): domain Archaea; phylum Thermoplasmatota; class Thermoplasmata; order Methanomassiliicoccales; family Methanomethylophilaceae; genus JALNYB01. The sequence continues at coordinate 8,859 of JALNYB010000038.1, read as the reverse complement.
GTTTTTCAGCTTTGTCATCTCCACTGACCATTGAACGGAGTTCTTCTGTTGCAATATCTTTCTCGTAAGGCGTGAGGTCATTCCATGTTCTCCATTCTCCATTATCTTTCAAGGGTATGTTCAATTCTGAATAGAAGTTCGAACATCCCGTTGCATTATTTGTGATTCCAGGGAGTTCGGGGTCGCTACTGTATTGCAAGAATTGAGTGAGTGGGCGATTCTCTCTTCCGAAAAATCTTATATCTGTATCGGCAATTACATCGCCTGCATCTATCGCATCTTTGAGAACTATGCGATTGTAACTTACGAGTCTAGATTCAAGGTCGTCCTGGAAGTCGCCGACAGCACCGACTATTCCTAGGTAGGCTAGGTCTGTGTTTTTTGGATCCATTTCTCTAGAAAGCAGATACGTCATGCCTGCGCCGCATATTTCATATGAACCGTTCACTCCGTATAAGTGGGGATTAAGATGGTGTATTTCATAGAAACCGTCGATGAATGTTTGTTTCTTTCTGTATTTAGGGTCGGGAACATGATGATCAGTGATGATTATGTTCGATTTTTTGAATTCTGATAGATATGCACTTCCTAGATCGCAGATCCAAATAATATCCGCACTACTGGTATTTACTCTATGGATGGTGTCTTCGGTGATCTTCTTTTCAAAGATTATCGTGTGTTCGATGTGCATCCTTTCCAGGGTGATGGATGCGATGGAACCAGCGGTTATGCCGTCTGCATCGATGTGAGTTATGACGAGTGCGGTCTTTGCTGTGCGAAGAGCCTTAGCTGCTCTGGCGATATCTTTCACAAGTTTGTCTGAAAGGGTCTCAGTAAATTCCATCATACTCATTGTATGAACAGTAATATGTTGGTATGAATGAAAAACTATTGCATTGCAAGATTATGACGGACCAGATTAGATGTGCAAGATAATATTGGATATGGCAATTCTGTTGAATGTTTGATAAAATTAAACAAAGATTTACTGAAAAACCAGTGAATACTACGAGGTTAGTCCGAGTGTGTGATTTCATACAGGTGGCATAACAGCACTCCTTTTTCGCAATGTTCGTTTCATATTATTTTCGGATTCAATTGGCATTGATATATGAACTATCGAGATCTAGTAATATGACACAAGTAAAAATTGAATTATTAAGATATTGTGAGAACAATCGGGGTTTTGAAATAAGGTTATGTATTCTTTTGAAATGATATCATCTTTGTGAAATTCATTTTATCGTATTCGGAGTTGATTTAATACGTCGGAGGGCATTCATGATATATGCAGAGTCTCGAGATACTTCCTGGCGTCAGGATAACCAACGATAGGTGTCTGCTCCTGGATGACGGGCCTACTGTTGTTTTGGGAGATCTCCATCTTGGTTACGAGAAGGCCATGGAAGATGAGGGAATGTACATTCCAAGGATGAATACAGATTCGATCCGCAATTCGTTAAATGTCATATTGTCGAAGTATGAACCGAAACGGGTGGTCCTTCTAGGGGATATTAAGCATGATTTCAAAAGGTCAAGATATGAAGCATCAAACGAAGTCAAAACTATAATATCCATGCTTACAGAGGCTGCCGAAGTGATAATTATCAAAGGCAATCATGATAATTTCCTTCAGAATATACTTTCTGATATGGGTCTTTTAGCTGTTGATTATATTGATTTATGTGGATTCAGGATGGAACACGGGCATATTGATTCTGGAAAGAGACCAGTCATCATAGGTCATGAGCACCCTTCTGTTAAGATACATGGAGCCGTGAGCGGAGGAATCAAGCTCCAATGCTTTGTTCATGCTAAGGCCGATGGTGTTATCGTTCTGCCTCCGTTCAGTCCTTTTTCATCAGGTAATGATCTGATCGCAGATGATAATTGTATTATGGCGCCCGCTCTCAAATCATCGGATTATGCGAATGCAGACATTTATGGGTTATCGGAAGTAGGTATAATTCCTCTTGGAAAACTTTTTGAAGTGACGGATCTAAATGTTTGAATGATATGGTCAATAGGCAGTTATATCATCAAAAATAGGGCTGATTTGAAAAATAAGCCTTTTAAATAATAGTATTCTATTCCCATTACCAGGAGAAGTTATACATGTCAATGACTCCAAGAGAAAGAGTAATCGCAGCAATGAAAAACGAACAACTCGACAGACCTCCGGTAGCTATTTTTACCCAGTCTGCAACACTCGGACAGATGGAGAAGGTCGGCGCCGCATGGCCCGAAGCCCACAAAGACGCTAAACTTATGGCAAAGCTCGCAGCAGCACAGGCCGATATGTTTGGATTCGAGTGTGTAAGAGGACCCTTCTGTCTCACAGTTGAGGCAGAGAGACTCGGATGTAAGGTTCAGGTCGATAAAAAAGACGCAGCACCTATGATCAAAGTCCACCCCTTCAAATTCGACCCAATGGTGGGCGAGTATGACAGCCCAGATGCACTTATGGCACCTGAGGAATTCATAAAAGCAGGTAGGCCGGCAGTTGTACTTGAAGCAATGGGCCTTTTGAAAAAATCACACGGAGAGAATTACGCTGTTGTCGCAGGAAACACCGGACCATTCACACTTGCAGGTCATATGATCAGCACAGAGAACATGGTTTTCGGTATGATGATGGCACCAGAAGAGGTTGATAAATGGGTAGATGCAGTCACACCAATATGTGCAACATATACACAGGCATTATCCGATGCAGGCGCAGACGTCATTCAGATGTCAGAGCCCTCAGGATCAACCGATATGCTCGCACCTGATATGTTCGAAGAGGCATCCGGACACGCAATCAAGAAATGTCTTGCAAACGTTAAAGATGCATTCTCAGTCCTGCATATCTGCGGTGACACATATCCTATTCTCGATGCAATGGCGGGCACCGGTGTAACCGGACTTTCAATCGAAGAGAAAGTTGACCCATTCAAAGCTGTCTCGGCAATCGGAAGCAAGACAGTTCTCGTCGGAAACGTCGGATCAGTCAGGCCTCTCTTCCAGGGAACTCCTGAAGAAGTCAAAGAAGGAGCACTCAACAGCGCAAAAGCTGGATTCGGTGTTATCTCTTCTGGTTGCGGTATCGCAGTTGCGACATCCAACGAGAACATGCAGGCACTTGTTGACGCTGTCAAAGGTTTCAAGAACTAAGCTTACGATTAAAAACTTCTTACTAAACCTCTTACCACTTATGTTTTTCAGCACAAGTTTTATTCTATTGTAAGTCGCTTTACATATTCATGTCGAACATACTTAAGACGAATTCTGAGTACGCAGAGAAATTGAAAACCATTCTCGGCCTCAGGGCAGAACCTGTTGCTATCAAGCTTATTAAGGAAGGAGAGGAATATCCAGCCTGTTGCAAACTTCCAGAAGCACAGATGAGTCATTGTCAAGCAATGTTCCGTGCAAGGCACGGAGAATGTATCAAGATGCCTCTAGAAATGCAGAATTGCCACGTAGGTGCATCTGCATTGGGAATGCTACCTACACCTGAGAAGGTCGCTACAGGAGAGTTTCATGTAGGCATCGGTATTCATGATTCCGCAGCCGCTGCTGCTAAGATGATCAGCGATCGTATTCCAATGTCTTACGAGATTGTAGGGGAGGTCGTCTGTCCTCTTAAAGATGCAGATTTTACACCTGATGTAGTCACAATCGTAGACATTCCTGAGCGTGTATATTGGATCATCCCTCTTATGACCGCAGAGCAAGGTGGACGTGCAACATTCAGTTCTTCGCCGTTCCAATGTGCGTGTGAGGATATTACTGTTATACCTGTAGTTAGTGGAGTTCCTAACATCTCGTTGGGATGTTTCGGTTGTAGGAAGAAGACAGATATGGCGAAGGATGAGCTTGCTGTAGGCATCCCGTATTCTAAGATTCCAGGATATATTACACACTTGGATAAGTACAGGACGGGTGTTTTGACCAAAGCAAAGCGTGAATAAATTAAAAATATTTCAACATCTACTAAATGAGAAGAATTGGTGCGTTTGTTATGCATTAATTCTCTCATTTTTATTACTCAAAATAAGTATTAAATATTAGTGTCTGAACATGAAATGCTCTTTAGAGTTCTTTTTGGCGGTCTCTTTTTGACATAAAAATATGTATTTTTCTAAAAAGTTGCCATTTTTACCATCCTTTTATAACGTATAACACGTTTACAGGTTTGCAAGGGGAAACGCGGAAAATTGACATTTTTCGCACATTTATTGACTAAGGAGGTATAAAATGCCAAAATACGAGGACGTAATCGACCTGTATGACGACAATGGAAAACGTATTGCAAAAGACGTACCGTTGGAAGCCATCAGTCCGTTGCGCAACAACGCAATTAAAAGAATTGCATCTCTGACAAAGAGGACCGTTGCAGTTAACCTTGCTGGAATTGAGAAAGCTCTCAAAACCGGTAACATGGCTGGCGCAATGATCAGAGGAAAAGAGATCGATATTCCATTAGTTGCTAACGCAGAGAAGATTGCAAAGGCAATTAAAGAAATGGTTCAGGTAATAGATGGCGATGATACAGTCGTCATTATCAAAAACGGTGGAAAATCACTCATCGTAGTTGTACCAGAATCAAGAATGAATGCCGGCGTAGAATACACAACAGGATTTACAGCAACCGCATCCGCAGTTACCGAGGCAATCATCGATCAATTCAAAATACCGATGTATAAGGCCAACATGGTAAAAGGTGCAGTATGGGGAAGATATCCTCAGACAGTAGGATTCGATGGTGCAAATTGCAAGTCGATCCTCGAAATTCCACAGAACAACGAGGGAGCTGGTTTTGCATTAAGGAATATTATGGCAAACCACGTCGTTGCACTTGTTAACAAGAATGCAATGCAGGGTACTGCATTATCGTCTATTTTTGAACAGTGTGGATCCTTTGAGATGGGAGACGCTATCGGACCCTTCGAGAGAGGACACCTTCTGTGTCTCGCTTATCAGGGACTTAACGCTAACAATATGCTTTATTCAATCGTAAAGAAGAACGGTAAGACTGGAACAGTTGGTACTGTTATTGAGTCCATCGTCGGACGTGCAATTGAAGATAAAGTCATCTACGTTAAAGAGACACTTCCTTCAGGATACAAGGTATACACAACAGACGATCTTCCGTTGTGGAATGCATATGCATCTGTAGGAATGGTTGCAGCAGTCATGGTGAATGTCGGAGCAGCAAGGGCAGCTCAGGGTGTTCCAGGAACAATTTTGTACTACAACGATCTGCTCGAGCACGAGACGGGTCTACCCGGTGTCGACTATGGTAGAGCGGAAGGAGTCGGTGTAGGTATGTCATTCTTCTCACACTCCATTTATGGAGGAGGAGGACCAGGTCTGTTCCACGGAAACCACGTTGTTACAAGGCATGCAAAAGGAGTTTTGATTCCCGCAGTTACAGCAGCAAACTGTCTGGATGGCGGAACACAGACCTTCTCACCTGAAGCAACATCCGGCCTTATCAAAGAGGTATTCGGAGATATGAAAGAATTCCACTCACCTATGCAGGTCGTAGGCGCAGAGGCTAAGAAGATCGCAAAGAAGGTCTGATGATTTCTATGTCGGGAAAGCCAGCAGCGGATTATGCAGGAATACCACTTCCAGAGGTTGAGATATTCTCCAATAATATGTTGGGAGCAGACACAACCGAAAAGGTACTGAATGCGTTGGAACCAATTGAGCATATAAGGCAGATCAACATGACCGGTGAGAGCCTGTCAAAGAACATTAACAACGGACCTGCAAAGGGCATTCCAAATAATCACTCCGAGCGCAAGGTAATAAAGGTCGGCGGACGTGATGTAGAATTGTGCTATTTAGTAGGCGCATTTTACATTGAGTTGGATGTTGAAGATGAAGAGATGCTGAACGCTGTAGTTGCACAGATCACAGAAGCCTGCGAGGCAACAATGCCTATGGGTTTCTCTGTCAATATAGGTAGATTCTCGAAATTTAGAAAATCACTCAGAGACTATAGAGGTGAATAATATGGTAGCATATAAAAGACAGTTTTACCCCGGTACCACATCTCCTGCTAAAAACAGAAGGAGATATATGGACCCTAAGATAAACCTGAAAAAACTTCGTGACGTATCTATGGATGACGTCGTCAGACTTATGGGACACCGTAATCCTGGAGAGGCATACAAGTCCATCCATCCCCCGATAGAAGAAGGTAAAGAGCCAGACTGTCCAATCAGGAAACTCGTTACACCTATCGATGGAGCAAAGCACGGAGACCGTGTAAGGTATATTCAGTTTACTGATTCAGTATATTTTGCACCCATTTCTCCATACCAGAGAGCATGGATGTATCTTTCAAGGTACAGAGGACTTGATACCGGAACACTTTCCGGACGTCAGATCATTGAAATGAGAGAGAGGGACCTTGAGAAACTCGCTAAGGAACTGATTGACGATGAGACCTTCGATCCAGCACTTACTGGAATCAGAGGAGCAACCGTTCACGGACACGCATGTCGTCTCGACGAGCACGGACTTATGTTCGATGCATGGCAGAGATATGTTTGGGATGCAGACAAGAAAGAGGTCGTTTATGTAAAGGACCAGGTCGCAATCCCACTTGACAGGAAGATCTATGTCGGAAAGCCAGCATCAATGTCTGATCTAAAGAAGAGGACAACCATCTTCAGAGCAGACGGCGTTGATATGAGAGACGACAAAGAAGTAACAATGTATGGACTCAGGATCCACAAGCTGAGAACACTCGGCGGATTCCAGCCATTCAAATTCAAAGGTGAGTAAGATGGCAGGTAAAGCTAAGGAAAAACTCTTCATGGAAGCATGTAAGAAGAAATTCAAAGAAGACCCTACCGATATGGAGACCAAATACTACTGCTACGGCGGATGGAAACAGTCAAAATCTAAGGTAGAATTCCAGAAATCAGCAGACGCAATAGCTAAAAAGCGCGGCGTCCCGATGATGAATGAAGACATCGGAGTTCCGCTCGGACAGAGATTAATGATGCCCTATCAGTTGTCACATACTGATATTTATGTAGAGGCCGATGACCTCCATTGTATCAACAATCCAGCTATCCAGCAGGCTTGGGATGATATCAGAAGGACAATACTTGTTGGTCTCGATTCTCCTCATGCAACAATTGAGAAGAGATTGGGAAAAGAAGTTACACCTGAGACAATCAACACATATCTCGAGTCAGTAAACCACACAATGCCTGGAGGAGCAATCGTTCAGGAGCATATGGCAGAGTGTAACCCTGCACTTGTTGCAGATTCATACGTTAAAGTATTCTCTGGTGACGATGAGCTTATTGATGAGATCGACCCAAGGTTCGTCATCGACATCAACAAACTCTTCCCCAAGGAGCAGGCAAAACAGCTGAAACAGGCAATAGGAAAGACACTCACGCAGGCAGTGCGTGTTCCAACCATGGTCGGAAGGCTCATGGATGGTGCAACCGTATCAAGGCATGCAGCAATGCAGATCTCAATGGCTTTCATCTCCGCATACAAACTTGCAGCAGGAGAGGCAGCAATCGCAGATTTCGCATATGCCGCAAAACACCAGTCTATCAACATGGGTACTATGATGCCTGCTAGGCGTGCAAGAGGACCCAACGAACCCGGTGGAATACCATTCGGATTCTTTGCAGATATGGTTCAGTCTGACCGTGTCTACCCAGATGATCCCGGACGTGCAGTTCTTGAGACAGTAGGTCTCGGAGCAGCAGTTTTCGATCAGATATATCTCGGTGGATACATGTCTGGTGGAGTAGGATTCACTCAGTATGCTTCAGCAACATATACTGATAACATCCTCGAAGATTACGTTTATCACGCAATCGACACTATCAAAGACAAATACGGTGGATTCTGCAAATTGGACCCCAAGAACTACGACGAACTCCTCAAACTCGGTGACGATATCAACTCATACGCACTTGAGATGTATGAGAGATACCCAGCTGTCATGGAGACTCACTTCGGTGGATCACAGAGGGCAACCGTCGCAGCAGCAGCAACCGGTGTCGCGGGCGCTATGGCAACCGGTATCGCAGATTGCGGTTTGAATTGCTGGTACCTCTCAATGCTTCAGCATAAGGAGAGGACTGGACGTCTCGGATTCTACGGATTCGATCTTCAGGATCAGTGCGGTTCAGCCAACTCTTTCGCATACAGGTCTGATGAGGGTCTGCCAATGGAAGTTCGTGGACCTAACTATCCGAACTACGCAATGAATGTCGGTCACCTTTCAGGATATTCAGGTATCCCGAAGGCAGCTCACGTCGCTCGTGGAGACGCTTTCACAGCCAATCCATTTATCCGTGTCGCATTTGCTGACCCAAGCTTAGTCTTCGACTTCGCTAATGTCACAAAAGAGATCGGAAGAGGCGGACTCAGAGAGTTCGTCCCTGCTGGTGAGAGAACCGCAGTTATCAAAGGCTGATGCCAATGATAGAAGGAGATGTACTGAAGTACATGCCAACCCTGACGGTAGGGAAGGTAACGGATGTCCGCGAGAAGGATGGAAAGACATGGGTAAAACTAGATCGTACCAACCTTTACTACGACGCTTCGTTCCTGCAACCTGCTGACGAGTCGGAGTACAAGGTATTCTCCTTCAAAGAGCGTGAAAGATCCACCGATGCATTCAAGGGAACCGGAGAGACACTTAAAGACTTGAAGAAATTCGAGGAAGAGATTGATATCTCTACGTTCACTCCGAGTGGCGGTGGATAAACGATTTAACAATTCTTTTACAGCTCCCCCCGGTTCGAAACGGGGGGAGTTCAGTTTTACTAAACTTAGATTAAAAGAGTATTATTGCACTTTCATGAATGTTGGTCAATCGGA
>JALNYB010000037.1 GCA_023230065.1 Candidatus Methanomethylophilaceae archaeon | reverse complement strand
GTATATTCGATGTCCTTTCGGGGCCTTTTGTACTGATTTCCGAGGTGCAGAGAGAGAAACATCGGCGTGAGCGACGATGGCCTTCAAAATCTATCGTTCGATTAGATGAACGCTCCCGAACCGAATACCTTGAGCCGTTGGACAGGCTGTTCTCGATCGTGTCTCAGCAGCATGATATGTGCACTGCGCCGGGGGAATTCAATGATAGGATGCTACGTCCCATGTTTGACAATTATGTCAAAAAGTTCGTAAGGGGCCGCTCGCTAATCCGTCGTTGTCGCAGAAATCTGGCATGATTAATCGGAAAATAAAGTTCGTTTTCAGTTATCAGGAGCGTATCCGTTCAAAATCACTCGATATCAGCGTTCGATGCGGAAACGATCAACAAAACGGCATCGCTGCTGGATTTTGAAACAGCCCCTGTTGCATCGTTGTAATCTGCGCATTTAAGATTGGCATAAAACAATATGGTATCAAACAAAAATAACAAAATAATCCAGCATAGAAAACATGCCATCATGTAATCGCGAATTTTGTCTCAAACACACAAAAATTAACAATTTTATATAAAATAGGAAAGCAGTTTGTTTTTCCACAAGGGGAAGTATGGATGTCAAAAGCAATTGCGGAATCAGACTTCGAGGAATTATTAATTGATTTCTTCACAGAGCAGGGATATTCATACCTCCCTGGTCCGACCATATCGCCCGATGGTGAATCCCCCGAGAGAAACAGCTACTCCGATGTTGTGCTCAAGGTCAGACTTAAAAGGATGCTTTCATGCATAAATCCTGGAATCAACGACGGACTAATCAATGATGCTGTCAGAAAGATTATGTCCATATCTTCCAACTCACTAATTGCTGCCAATCAAGAGTTCCATGAGATGTTGATTCAAGGAGTGCGTCTCGAATCCAAGAGGAAAGATGGAACCATCGCCGGAGAATTCATCAAGATAATCGATTTCGACAATCCAGAGAAGAACGAATTCCTCGCTGTGAATCAGTTCACAATAATCAATGAAGGGAAAGAACGTCGTCCGGATGTTATTCTTTTCGTCAATGGACTTCCGTTGGTCGTCATCGAATTGAAGAATCCAGCGGATGAAAAAGCTACGATCAACAATGCGTTCACCCAGATACAGAATTACAAGAACGAGCTCCCTCAGCTGTTCTATTACAATGAAGGGTGTATAATCGCCGACGGCGTCTTTACCGAGGTTGGTACGATATCGTCCGGATATCAGCATTTTGTAGAATGGAAATCGATGGATCCGGAGGATAAGATTGCGCCAATATTGGGTACCGCCGAGTTGATGGTCCAAAGGATGTTCAACAAAGAAACCTATCTTGACCTTGTCAAGAATTACACGGTGTTCGATGATGATGGAACAGGTAATAAAATCAAGAAAGTGGCGAAGTATCACCAATATTACGCTGTGAACGCTGCAATCGATGCGACAGTAAAGGCCGTCAACATCACGGGAGACGGGAAATGTGGCATCGTATGGCATACCCAGGGTTCGGGAAAGAGTCTGACGATGACCTTCTACGCCGGAAAGATCGCACGAGACAAGAGGATGGAGAATCCAACGATCGTGGTGCTCACGGACAGGATCGATCTCGACGATCAGCTTTTCGGCACATTCTCCAATTGCTCAAATCTGCTGAGGCAGGTTCCGCAACAGGCGGATTCGCGCGACGATCTCAGAAATCTTCTGAGGGTCGCATCCGGTGGCATTGTATTCACGACCATTAACAAATTCCTCCCTGCCGAGGATGAAAACAGATACCCGATGCTGTCTGACAGGCGCAACATCGTCGTGATCGTAGACGAGGCGCATAGAAGCCAATATGACATGGTCGACGGATTCGGTGCAAACATCAGAGATGCGCTACCCAATGCTTCATTCATCGCATTCACTGGGACGCCTATTGATTTCAGCGACAGGAGCACAGTCAACGTCTTCGGTCAATGCATCAGCATATACGACATCAGCAAATCCATCGAGGATAAGACGACTGTACCGATCTATTATGAGAGCAGGCTTGTGAAGATCGACCTGCCGGACGATCAGAAGGAGCTGCTCAATCAGTCATTCGAGAACATCTCGGAAGACATGGAGGCCACCACGCGTGAGAAGGAGAAATGCAAATGGGCCATGCTCGAATCTTTGGTGGGCGTCGATTCGCGGTTGGAGCATGTGGCCAAAGACATAGTGGGCCATTTTGAGAAGAGGCTGGAGGCGATGGACGGCAAGGCGATGATCGTCTGCATGTCACGCCGCATCTGCGTGGAGCTGTACGACCATATCGTCAAGCTCAGACCCGAATGGGCAGGACACGACGATAACGACAGTGTCATCAACGTGATCATGACCGGGTCTGCAACAGATCCGGTCGAATGGCAGAAGCACATACGCAACAAACTGCGCAGAAATGAGATGGCATTGCGCTTCAAGGATCCGAAGGACCCGTTTAAATTAGTCATCGTGAGGGACATGTGGCTCACTGGTTTCGATGCACCCTGCCTCCATACCATGTACATCGATAAGCCGATGAAGGATCACGGACTGATGCAGGCAATATCTCGCGTCAACCGTGTGTTCGGAGATAAGCCTGGAGGTCTGGTAGTAGACTATATCGGTATCGCAGATAATCTCGCCAAAGCGGTCGGAACTTACACACGCGGAGGCGGAAAGGGAGAAGTGTATATCGACACGTCGCAGGCGGTCCCGCTATTTTTCACGAAGTACGAGATCTGTTGCCAATTGATGCACGGATATGATTGGAGCTGGTGGTCCGGCTCATCCAAGAAGGACCGCATACGCAAACTCACCGGAGCCGCCGATTTCGTATTGAAACAGGATAATGGCGCAGATCGCATCAGAAGGAACGTAACAGAGCTGACGAACGCGTTCAATCTGGTCAACACTGACAGCGAGGTGCTTGGAAAACGCGAGGATGTAGCATTCTTCCAGAGTCTGAGGGCGTATGTCGTCAAGCTCGTATCGCCACCGTCGAAGAAACCTGCAATAGACCCGGACATTGCAATAAGACAGGTCCTTTCTTCTGCTATCGTGTCACAAGAGCCCACAGATGTTTTGGAACTGCTCGGCTATGATAAAGCGGACATATCGATATTGTCCGAAGAGTTTCTCTCCAGGATCAGAAAGATGCCAGAGAAGAACCTTGCAGCGGAGCTCCTCAAGAGTATGCTGCAGAACAACATTGTACATAACGGGCGTCAGAACATAGTCCAATCCAAGAAGTTCTCGGAGCTTATCGAAGAATCGATAACCAAATATGAGAAGCACATCATCGATACAACGCAATTCATCAACATATTGATACAGTTGGCCAACGAGATGAACGAAGCCAACAAGAGAGGCATCGACCTTGGGCTGACCAAGGATGAGCTAGCATTCTACGATGCCCTCGGAACGGATGATGCGGCGGTGAAGCTCATGGGCGATGAGGTCCTGAGGACGATAGCGATGGATGTCGCCAGAGCCGTATCGTCGAACATGACCGTCGATTGGAGTGTGAGAGAGCAGGCGAAGGCTAAGATGCGATTGTCCATCAAACGCCTGCTGACCAAGTACGGATATCCTCCGGACAAGAAGGGGGATGCCACCAAGCTGATAATAGAACAGGCAGAGCAGATCTGCAAATTAAAGGCCGAAGCATAAGGGATAATATGGCGAAAGAGAAGAAGGCAGAATTGGGATTCGAGGCGAAGCTGTTCAACGCGGCCGACAAATTGAGGAACAACATGGATGCGGCCGAGTACAAACACGTGGTGCTCGGGCTGATATTCCTGAAATATGTGTCAGATTCGTTCGAGTCGAAGTACAACGAGCTCGTTGCAGGGAAGAGCGAAGGCATGGACCCAGAGGACCCGGACGAGTATCTGTCGGAGAACGTGTTCTGGGTACCGGAGAAGGCCAGGTGGAAGTTCATCTCGTCCAATGCCAGGTCGTCCGAGATCGGCAAGGTCATCGACGAAGCGATGATCGAGATCGAGCGCAACAATAAATCGCTTAAGGGCACGCTGCCGAAGGATTATGCACGTCCGTCCCTGGACCAGGTGAAGCTCGGAGAGGTCATCGACCTGATAGGGACGATAAGCTTATCGGACAGCTCCAACAAGTCAAAAGATATCCTCGGGCGCGTATATGAGTATTTCCTCGGACAGTTCGCTTCCGCAGAAGGCAAGAAGGGCGGGCAGTTCTATACTCCGAATTCGGTCGTCAGACTGCTCGTCGAGATGCTCTCTCCGGAAACAGGCTCCAGGATCTATGACCCGTGTTGCGGTTCCGGCGGAATGTTTGTGCAGAGCGAGAAGTTCATCGAAGCACGCGGCGGCAGGATAGGGGACATCAGCATATATGGCCAGGAATCCAATCCGACCACTTGGCGTCTGGCCAAGATGAATCTCGCGATCCGTGGCATAGACAGCAATCTTGGCGATACGAATGCCGATACATTTCTCAACGACAAACACCCGGACCTAAAAGCCGATTACGTCATAGCCAATCCGCCGTTCAACATGAAAGAATGGGGCAGGCCGAGATTGATGGACGATCCCAGATGGAAATATGGTTTGCCTCCGGAGAACAATGCCAACTTCGCATGGGTGCAGCATTTCATATCTCATCTGAATACCAAAGGTCTTGCAGGTTTTGTTCTGGCCAACGGTAGTCTATCGTCAAAGACGAGCGGCGAAGGCGACATACGCATGAGGCTCATCACCGAAGGGCTCGTGGATTGCATAGTATCGATGCCGGCGCAGTTATTCTACTCCACCGGGATTCCGGCCTGTTTGTGGTTCATCTCGCGTGACAAACTCAAGAGGTCTAACGATAGCAGAAATCACATCCTGTTCATCGATGCCCGGAATATGGGCGAGATGATCGACCGTACACATCGCCGATTCTCCGATGAAGATGTGGCCAAAATAGCGGAAACGTATCATTCCTGGAAGACCGAATCATCAGAGTATATCGACGTCCAGGGATTCTGTAAATCAGCTAAGATCGAAGAGGTTGCACAGAACGATTATATCCTGACCCCCGGACGCTATGTAGGACTTGTAGAGGAGGAAGAGGATGACGAACCTTATGAGGAAAGGATGAACAGACTCACCTCTGAGCTATCAGAGTTGTTCAAGGAATCTGATAAACTTAAAGAAGAGATCTTAAAAAATCTGAAGGCACTAGGATTTGAGCATTGAAACCTTCTAAACATATTATTAGACGTTGTAAATATGATAAACGTAGTTTAAACATAATCAATGCGAGCAAAACAGGAAGGCGTACATTTTTGATAGATTCCAGATTATAAAAAGTGATAAATGCTCATTCTACAAAGAATCGATTATTGTTTCTGGAGGAGGGTAGGCATTCACCTGAGAATTTTAGACTTAATCCTGAGCTCGACAGAGGGTAATCTACAGAATAGTCACAGCCATGATGCGTGTCATAAGAAATATTTGTTCTGAGTGAAAATGCTCAACTGTGTCACAAAAACAATATCGGCTCAGGACGTTTGTCCTAGAGCCGAACATGAATAAATCGGTACCTATCGGTACTATCGCCTGCGTGAGAGAATATCTTGAGAAATTGGGTTTTGATGAGGTTTTCAACCGCTCCAAGAGCAAAGGACAGGCCCTTTTCCCGTTGGTCTGTGCGATCATATCCTATCGGCTGACGGAGAACTTCTCCGTGGAAGGATGCGGAAGATGGCTTGAATCCCCCGAAGTAAGGAACGAGCCAGGCATCCGCTGCGAGGTGAGTCACCGCATGCTCAACCGTGCCGTGGAACGTTCCGGGGGGATCGTGCCGGAGGTCCCGGCGCATCTGCGGAAACGTCTGTTCTCGATGTACGACCCGGAGCACACTGATGTCAATATCGATACTACTTCCGTCGCAGTGTATGCGAAAGGGACGGAGCTGTATGATTTCGGTTATTCCAGAGACAAACGTCCCGACCTGAGGCAGGTGAACTTCGGTGCCGCCGAGCTTCGCGATCCGATCAACATACTGATCGATCTGTCGGTGGATCGCGGCAACATCTCGGATTCGGTGCAGTTCGTGAAGATCGTGGACGACATCATCGGGGACCTTCGCGATGATTCGCTGTTCGTGTTCGATGGGGGAGGCGATGCGAAGCAGGCCCTGGACCGCATAACCGCCAAGGGCCATAGATATATCGCGAGGGAGCGCCTGAACAAGAGCGACGACCTTTGGATCTCCGGATTCGATAAGAAAGAGGCGATATGCGTGGACGGGAACGAGGGCGTGTACTGTCAACGCAGGACATTCGGGTCGTCCGGAAGAACATTGTATATGTTCTATTCAGAGAAACTGTATCACGACAAGATGGCCGCATCGGAACTTTCTTGGAGATATGTTGAGGATGCAAAGGATGTCATGCGCAGGAAGAGCGACGGGACGCTGCGCACATCGAAGACGGTCATCAAACGTCTCAAGAACCCTCTGATATCGCTGAACGTCGGTGTTCAGGGCAAACTTCTTTCGAGCGATCTTGACAGCTTCGATTTCGTTCGTAACGCTCTTTCCAATCATCGTGAGGGATTTTTCAAACTCGAATGCAGTTCGAAGTTGACACCGTCCGAGGTGTTCTCGATCTATCGCAGATGCGATACCGTAGAGAAGCTCATGGACTTGCTGAAGAACCATATCGACCTCAAACCGATGCGTGTTTGGTCGGAGAACAGCGTAAAAGGTACTCTTTCGCTGTGTTTCCTCGCTCAGGTGATCGTTTCCATGGTGCGTTATGAGATCCCCGAACTGAGGAAACGTTCGACTAAATTCATCATCTCCTTGTTACAAAATTTGACAGTTACGTACATGTACGACAAAAAGCAGGCTGTCAGGCGCATCTATTCGAACATCGAGCCTCTGAATTCACGTATTTTGAGGGATGTGGTGGTCGTTTCCGGTGTCTCCGGGGGCTGAAAGCCCCTCGGGGAGACCGATAACGACACGAAAAACGATGCGGAAGAGGTCAAGCGATCAGCGAAAGCTCAAGTGTCAAATTCTTCCGAAATCAGAATCATCTGTCGAGCTCGGGCTTAATCGTATTTTTTCTCGAGTTTTGCTTTTTTTCGAACTTTTATAGTCTTTTCTTCTCCCTCTATGAATTTCAATATTTCGGGATAGCCTTTGTAAAAGCTCCAGTCTAGAAGTT
Source organism: Candidatus Methanomethylophilaceae archaeon (assembly GCA_023230065.1). GTDB lineage: Archaea > Thermoplasmatota > Thermoplasmata > Methanomassiliicoccales > Methanomethylophilaceae > JALNYB01. The sequence goes on along the minus strand of JALNYB010000037.1, from coordinate 3,918 downwards.
CGGTCATTAATTGTTTATGTGATTCTGGATTTCGAGTTCCGTGGTATGCCGTATTCATCCCATCGGATAACATCTTGTCTATTTGGTCACGTAAACTCTTGTTAGTAACGCATATTTTTTGGACGTTCCTTATTTCATATCGAATATTTTTTTCGAGACGCCGAGATTCAGTTTTCGATTCGGTTATATTTAAATCAGACAGTATATCTGAATATTCTTTAATCAAATACCGCAATTTTTCTTCTGCATTAATTTTTCTGGACCTTTTTTCAAGTAATATAGCGAAAAAGAATCCTAAAAAAGAGCCCATCATAGCACCAAACAAGGGTCCCAATATTGCAGAAAGAATTTCAAACATATTATTTTTTAGAGCGCGCATAGTATAAAATCATAATTTTGAAAGATACGAATGTAAAGTTTTGGGAAAAGTGATAGTGATTATAAGGCACATTTTAATACAATAATAAAATTCAAGTTTTACAATATATAAACGATTGAATTGACAATAATGTGGTGCCTATCATATTGCTAAATGAACAATATGTTTGGTTAAAGATCAATGGAATCAAAACAATACAGAAAATTCTCAGTTAAGATGCAAGGATGGATTCTATGTATTGGCATAAATTCAGGTGTACTCTGGCAATTCAGGCGATCGATAAGGGCATGCCGATAGAACAAGTTCAGAGATTGTTGGGGCATATGCGTATCGACACGATGATGCATTATGCAATGGTGAATCAAAGCAATGTTAAAATCTCACATAAGAGATACATTTGGTGATGCAGGAATGGATAAAAACAACACTCGGCACTTATGCGACGATAAATATGGGGCAGTCCCCAGAATCGAAATATTACAACGACGAGATGATTGGTTTACCATTCCTTCAGGGCAATCGTACATTTGGAAAGAGATATCCAACTATCGACACGTGGACAATAAAAACCACAAAGATTGCTCATGCTGGCGACGTGATTATGAGTGTTAGGGCACCGGTTGGTGACATCAACATAACGAAACAAGAGCTTTGCATGGGGAGAGGAATATGCTCATTGTCGAGTCGGGATCCAGACAACCTTTTTCTGTACTACCTCTTGAAGTTTAATGCTTCAAATCTAATAAACAATGAAACAGGAAGTGTGTTTGGTTCTGTGAATAAGGACATTATTGGAAGTATGCAGATTTCATTACCGGATTCTCAGACTAGGATGAAAATTGGAAACATACTCAATACCATTGACTGTTGCATCGAATTAAACTCTAGAATAAATGATTATTTAGCTGCCTAAATCAAGATTAGAAACATCGATTTCTCCGGACATCAATTTTGGCAACAGTACATCCCTGACGGATCTCAATTTGGCGTTTTGAGACTCGTTCGTCCAAATCATCTCATAAATTGGAGTTGCAATCTTTTCAAATTCCTCAATTGTATCTTCTTGAAGTAAAATAATAGGCTCCGATTCGATATCTTTTGCATTGATTGCATCAAATACTGCACCATTTGACTTTTGACGTATCGAGTCTACCATATCCAAACATAGCTGGTGGATATAGTGCTGGTTGTCTGACTTCTGCCCAATAATTGCATAACATGATTGGTTCATGGCCATGTCGCAACCTGCCATTGCTATTTTACCAACAGTACCACGAGCAGTTATGAAAACAGTATTTTTTGGATACAACATACTATTACAATTATCTAGGCCATTCTGAGAAATCTCTTTCTCTGTAGACATGGTAAAGATCCCATCAACATCTTTCGGTGAGAAAAATGGAATCCCTCCATTCCAATATCCATCGATAGCTGTCTTTGGTGTACCACCACTACCAACTTTGATGATGGATCCAAATGATACAAAATCACTACCACTTTCTTTCAGGATGTTATGAAACTCGGTGCGGACAAGGTCAGCTAAATAATCATTTACTCCTGCAATTCAAGGTTTCATCATCTAATACTTCATCGTAATCTATAACGTTCACGTCACGCGCTTTGATGCTCTTGTTGACCCTCGATATGAACTTTTCGAAATCTCCGTTCTTCACCAATTTGGAAACGACCTCTTCATCAAGACTTAGTCTGACCTTGGACGGAAATAGTATTTCCGACTGTGCGACATTCTCCAGATCGAGCTTAATCACACCTATCCCAAAAGAACTATTCAATGAACGTAATTCTTCGACGGCATTATCATCAATATTCTTTGCAACAAGATACCCCTCGTTTGCCCAAGATGAATTTGATATTGCCTGGAAATAGAATTGCCTGACATCCGACGGCGTTATACTCAATTTGAGCTCGAAGGAGTATATTCTCACCGAATTCTGCTTAAGGTTCTCGAACAATTCATATGCAGTGGAATCGTAATCATCTTCAAACGGATAATGCACCCCCACAATATCGGGATACATCCACTGGTTCTGTTTCAAATGCTTGGATGATGCAGTACCTTCGCGGATCGTCTTCGAATAACAATAGAAATGAGGATCATTCTTCACGAACGATACCAAGTAAGGGTGAAGATCCTTCTCTTTGATTCCGCTTTTTTCAACGACTATTTCTTCGGTGCTTTCCTTGGTTGTTTCACCTTTCAAATAGAAACGTGTAGGTTTCCTGCTTTCGATGCAGAATTGTGTAGTGTCAGGCCTTTTGCTGATATCATCATAGATCTGTGCACCCAATGTTCTCCATGGTGTTTTACCTTTCACAGACGTATCTTTGTCCAGCCCGTTCTTCACTGCGTAATTCCACAATTCTTCGGGCGTCATTGGCGAACGTGTACGTCTTAAAATCTCTACTGAAAGCTCTTTACCGGTAAGCATAATAAAACTGTATCGGACTAGGTATTTTACAACGTTCGTACAATGAAACTTGAATCAAATCCTAACATCTACTTCACGATTGTTTTTCAACCTAATCTCCCGGATTAAGTATACCTAGGTATACTGACCATCACGCTCTTTTTACAATCTGGCTCACTTTTTCATTGTCATCCTGTTTATATACTGTTATTTCACGATGATATAGATATACTTATAATGTATCTCCATTCAATGGCATACATATGGGCTTCGTCCGCCTGAACAAGAACGGCATAACCTACGTCTACGAGAGCGAAAGCTATTGAAATCCCGAGAAGAAAAGACCCGAATGTGGGAGAAAGATCATAGGTCATGTGGACCCGGGGTCCGGCGAGATCGTACCCAACCGCAGATACACCAAACCCGACGGACAATATGCCGTGACCATGGAGATCGACACGCTCAGCTGTTCAACTCCATCGCGGAGAGGATCGGACTGAGGAAGGAACTCTGCGCAGCGTTCTAAAAGGATGCGGATGCAGTACTCACATGCGCATATTCGTCCTGAGTGAAGGAAATGCCCTAAGCATATGCAAACGGTGATCCGAAGGTGCGCTGAACCCGATCGGAAGTGGGTTCGGCGACCAGTGGATATCCGAACTGCTGAGCCGCCTGACAAGGGACAGACAGATGGTCTTCTTCAGGGAATGGGTGAGGACGATCTCTGAAGAAGATAATCTTGCGCTCGATATAACATCGATATCGTCGTACAACCAGGAGATCACCGCCGTACGTTCAGGATACGACCGCGACCATGAGAACCTGGAACAGATTAACCTGGCGTTGATGGTCGGTTCCAAGACCTACCGTCCGGTGTTCTACTGCATACTGCTGGGGAACATCAACGACCGCGCATCGCTCAGGCATTTCCTGTCCACTCTGGATGATTCCTTCGGTACCGATGGATACAAGATTGTCATGGACGAGGGGTTCTGCAACAAGGCGAACATCACCCTGATGTACGACATGAAACTGAAGTTCACCATATCCCTGACGAAATCGCTGAATATCCTCTGATGACGCCGTTCGCGTGAGGTTTCATCGTAAGTG
>JALNYB010000036.1 GCA_023230065.1 Candidatus Methanomethylophilaceae archaeon | reverse complement strand
GTCTCCGGCATTGATCACAGGGTTCTCTGAGAATTTGGCAGCCAATCTTGCCGCCCCTTCATGAGGGTGCCTGAGAACGATAACGTCACAATATGCATCCACCATTTTTATGGTGTCTGCTAGCGTTTCGCCCTTTGATATCGATGTCATGGACATCTCAGATACATCGATAACATCGCAGCCTAATCTGCTGGCTGCACTTTCAAATGAAAGCTTTGTACGTGTAGAAGGTTCAAAGAACAAGTTTCCAAGAACTCTTCCATCGAGCATACGTTTGACCTTTTCTCCCCTAGCGTAGGGGATCATTTTTTCAGACAGATCGAGGAGTTCTTCGATCTGCTCCCGGTTAAGGTCACGAATTGATACGAGATCCTTGTCGTAGAAGTCCATGTTATCCCGATTCAGAAGTAATGATTTAATTCTTTGTCCTCTAAACCCTATTATGTACATGGGTGCGACGACAATATTATTAACACCTGATGATTCGCATGACCTATGCTCGACGTAGTTGGCAGGTCACAAAGAGGAAGAGTATGCGATTTCAAGAGAGGAGAACTCTCCGTTAGAACACCCGTTGTTCTCAGGTCATATGATTCTGCCAGTACTGATCCGATGCATGTAAGTCATTCCGAAGCTCGCAGATCAATCAACGTTATGGGTTCTGATATCTTGTTGGATACGGAATTATTGACATCAGTCTCATCAGGTAGGATCACAGAGCCTGTTTGCAAGGATGGGGTATGTGTTCTCAGATTGCCTGTGACCGGCGAAGAGTTAATTCCAGACGATGTTGAGATGATAGTCGTTCCAAATGCTTACGAGCTCAGGAAGGACCCCAGAAAACTTGTGGATTCTGTTATCAAAATAAGGACATTGGCAGGTTATAACAGGCTTGTTTGCATGTTGGGTATCGCAGAACCATCCACAATTGCACTTTTGACATACATGGGCGTGGATGTCTTCGATGATTCTTTGGTCAGAGCAGCAGGACTTCGTGGTGTATCACTGATACCAGAAGGAGAGATTGCTGTAGGAACAGATGTTTCCGAGGAAAATTGCAAAGAGCTTGCCACCGAGTGCAATAAGGTAATCACATTCACAATGGCAGAACGTCTGAGGGAGTTGGTAGATCAGAGAGCACCCTCCTCGCCGTCATCTGTAGCTATTCTAAGATTATTCGATCGCGTAGGATATGAATATCAAGAAGAAGCCTGTTCGACCGTAGGTTGCAGATTTGCATGCAATACGACACAGGCATTACGCAGACCCGACATACAATGCTATAAGAATAAGATAACGGAAAGATACACAAAGCCAATTCATAAGCGTGTTCTCCTTCTGTTGCCATGTTCAGCAAAGAAACCATATCATACTTCAAAGACGCATAAAGCGTTCTCGATGGCCATTCATACTACAGATAAAGATTCTCTCGTTCATGAGGTAATCGTGACATCTCCACTGGGAATTGTTCCTAGAGAATTGGATGTTTTCTATCCCGCTAATTCTTATGATATACCTGTTACAGGAGAATGGAAACCCGAAGAGAAGGAAACAATAAGGGCCATGGTCGGAAATCTGATTGCTCAGGGAGGATACGATAAGGTCATATCGCACCTAGGGGAGGATACAGAATTGATAAGAGATCTTGCAGAAATGGAAGAGACTGTAATAGGGGATTCCACTTCGCCTGCATCTCTTCAGAAACTTGATGAGACGCTCAGAGCCGCTATAAAGGAAATGAAGCTTGTAGATCCCTACATCGAGCGCAGAGAGACCGTAAGATCAGTTCTTGCGTTCCAATTCGGTAAAGAAGCTGCAGATCTTCTGATGAATGAGAATGCCTATGTATTGGGAAAGTTCCCATATTGGAAAATCATCTGGGAAAATCCGGAGAACAGGAAGGAGAAGATCCAATTGGGCATGCTCACACCCGAGAGGGGAATGGTTTCTCTTACGATGGACGGTGCAGAATTCCTTGCGAAAGCGGATATGTTCACAGTTGAGATGACTGATTTTGAAATGAAAGGAAATCTCTTTGCAATCGGAGTTGTAAAAGCAGATCCGAGGATCCGTATCGGCGACGAGGCCATAATCGTACTCAACGGCAAGGTCAAAGCTGTCGGTGTTGCAATGATGTCCGGTGTAGAGATGATTGAACTCAAGAGAGGAATAGCAGTTAAAGTACGTCACAAGTCCAAGTGATAGGCACTTTCAGTAGTTTCGGTCACTTTCGGTGACCCCTGCTACTTTGCTTAATATACTCAAAAGTTCATCATTAATTTGAAGACAAAGTGCATCCCCTGATGACTTGAGCCTTCATAGGTCAAGCAGGGACCCATCCATCCCATTTTCCTGCTTGGCCTGTTTCTATTTTTGTATGATTCGATTCTATGTCAATTATTACGCGTCTAGATCATTATTTTTCAAAGGATATGTTGATATAGGGTCCAATGAATCAGTTCTAATATGGAGACCTATAAAATATCCAACAAAGAGATCATCGCACTCAAACAGACGATGGGATTCCGTGTCGGAGATAAAGATTGGGCAAACTATGTGCTGGCCCACCCAGAAGACTGCACCAACATAGAGATCATCAACTTCGTTAAAGAGCATATGAATCCTCCGTATGAGACTCACGGAGATATTGATGAATATCTTGAGGGCATTTTAAAGCTCTTCGTTGCGTTTGTTCGCAATTAAAACGAAATTTAATATAGAAAGACACGGAGCTATGCTCCTGTTCTTTCAGGTATTTTTCCTTATTGACTTTATCTCGATGGGTTTCTTGATATTTTCACACCGTGAAGGCCGATAATCATAATTAACATTGACGCTATAGAACATACCGGCAGTCCAAATGAGATGTTGCAATCTGTGTATGTGATTACACTGATGTAGAATACCATACACAAGATGATAGACACCATTCCAAAAATAGTTGCCAGAATATCGGCACATCCGCGACATCTTATAAAGAACAACAAAATACATTCTGCACCGATAAATGCCAATAACAATGGATAATATTTCATGATGCCCATTGTTCCTGCCCAGGAAATATTCAATATGGAAAGGCCTGAATAACTGATAATTTCTCCGGTGGATTCATTAGTCCACGATATCCAAGGCATTAGAAATGCAATGAGCATTATAATCGAACATACTGAGCCTATGATACACAGTTTTTTGCTAAGGTCAATAGTGTTGGGAGTAGTTTTTGTATCATCTGTATGATGTTCTTTCGGAAGTGTAATTTCCTTCCAATCAAGATCTACGCCGTCGGCCATTCTTGCATATTTTTCTATCTTATATTGGCTATCTATCTCAATACCGCACCTTACGCATTCTTTGACGTTATTATTCAGAAAGCGTCCGCATCCAGGGCAGAACATGATTCATCGAATTGAGTTACATACTATAAAACCAAATCGTATGATTTTATGTGGGAAGCGTACAGGAATTATGTTCTCCGAGTTTTACAAAAGCCAGACTCACAATTACACCAATAATAGTAATTATGATATCGGCTACGATATCCGTTGTTGTGAGATCATTTACAGCTAGAGATATCACCACAAATAGTGATCCTATGGTGAGTCCAAAGATCATCAGATATGTGGATCTGCGGTAACAGTTAAGGACATGATTCATCACTTTTGAGAATCCGAGGATACCAACGATGAGTCCGATCCCAACAGGGATCAGCAATGCCATGTCGAAAGATGTCATCACATTGATAAGAGGATAATACAGACCTAAGACGAGAAGTATGGTGGAACCGCTTATTCCAGGTGCGATCTTGGATATCGCCAAGATGATACCGATGATAAGCATGTAGATAACTGTGGAAAGGTCATGTGAAAGGGTTTGATCGTTGCCAGTTCCGAGGAAAAGGAAAGATCCCATTATTACAAGTCCGATAATGAATGCAAGGATATTTGTTATATTCAGAGGTTCAGGGGCGGATGTCAAAGTGTACAGCTGAGGTATCTGTCCTGCGATAAGTCCTACGAAGAAGAACATAAGGAGGGTCTCATAGTTGTCGGATGCATATTTCAGTCCGAATGCTATGATCATCATACCCGCCAGGATACCGAAACCCAAGATCAGGATGAATGGGAGATCTGATCTCAGTTTATGGGAGATGTCCGCAAGGTCTGCGATGAGACGTTCGTATACACCGAAACATACTGCTACGACAGCTCCGCTTACACCGGGAAGCATTGAGGCGATACCCACAAGGATACCTACGATGAACTGTTTTATCGATGCGAGCGAGACACCCATGGTCTTTGTGATGAAATGAATGTATTAAAGTTTGATGCACGCAAAATGCATCACATTGTAAATTGATTTTCTGAACGGTTGTTCAGAAAATTGTTTATTTTAACGCGATGGAAACATCACGTTTCAGTCCGAGACCGGCAGCGGCTTCGGCGGCCTTGACCATTCCACACGGAACTGGACATGCCGCATGAATGACATATTTTCCGCACATCTGATAGATGGGGTTATCGTTAAATGGTGTTTTGATTGTATCGAACATAGGAACGGATTGAACATCGTTTGCAAGTTTTTTGATGGCTGGGCAATCGCTTTCGATCTTGAATGATATGTCTCCAGAATCATCCATTGTTGCAGTTATAATGCTTTGAAATTTACATACGCCTGCTTGTACTGTGGCTATTGCATCGTTCATGATAATCTACCTAGGTTCTTTAAACCTGTGAGGTGGAATGGTTGCGTATTATATTAAATTCCATCGCGGTCGCTTTTAAATTCGTCATCTTTTGATTGAGATTATGCAAGGAATTACCAGTGTACGGAATTCATATGAGAAATGGTGCACATGCCATTAAGAGTGAGATGAAGAATATGAGGTTCGGGAGTCGGTTAAGGAAATTTACGGCGCAATCGGGATTGCATTCTTTTTTATATCCGATCTCATCCACATAAACACTGCAAAAGCTGAGATTTCGATGACTGTGACCACTATGCTGATGTATATTGTGCCTAGGTGATCGTATATTATGCCCATAATTGTACTGCCAATGAGGAATGATATGCCATATACGGTATAGAAGACTCCGTAGGCAGTTCCGCGTTTACGAAATGATGTTATATCGGCTATCGATGAACGTATGACGGTTTCATGGGCACCCATCACGATTCCGAATAGAATCATTCCAATTATTGCTCCGTATGTAGTACCGTTAAATCCTAGTAATGGAATGGCCACAGTTATTGCAGGGATGGTCGCAAGTACTACGATACCTCCACTTTTCACACCAGATTTTTCTTTTAATTTGTCATAGAGGTTCCCGATTATAATAGCTACAGCTGCATCCACTATCATGGCCATCGAATAGAGCAGGACTATTTCATAGTCGGGAAGAATATTCTCGGTCTTTAGATAGTATCCAATCAGACTGAAGTTGATAAGGCCCATCGCGGTCAGAGAGGCGAACAGCGTGAACATCCAGAAATGACGGGTAAGCGTTTCATTCTCCTTTTTCGGAGTAGGAGGCTTAACCTCCATATCGTATTTCTTATATTTGCCGAATACCAGAAATAAGACAGCAAGTAGAAGGATGAATGCTATGAAAAGAGATAGATATCCGATTTGATATTCGGCAATCCCCTGTTGTCCGCTTATGAGGAATGCAATGGAGAATACAAGTGGTCCCGAAAGTGCACCGATCTGATCCAGAGCTTCTTGGATCCCGAAGGCTCTTCCCATTCCTGTTCCGCCCTGTTCGGCTACTTGAGAGAGTATCGTATCCTTAGGCGGACTGCGCAAGCCTTTGCCTACGCGTTCAAGAAGAATGAGAACGACGATGATTTGCCAGTTAGAGGTCAGACCCATCATAGGGACGACTATCAGCGTAGTATATCCGAAAAAAATGAAGGTCCATTGTCTACCGGTCTTATCGGAGATATATCCTGATATCAGTCTTAGAGCGTATCCTAGGAATTCGCCGATACCATAGACAAGGCCAAGTATCGTTGCACTCACACCGAGGAGCTCTAGATATTGACCATTGGCGCTACGAGCACCTTCATAGAGTACATCGCCAAAGAGACTGACAATCCCGAATAAGATTATCACGCGCATAGCGAGAGCTTTTTTATCATCAATTTTACTTTCTTTCATTGATACTCTAATTCTTCTTTTCGTGTCAAGTTCATTGTTTGTTGATAAATTTATTTGACTATATTATTCTTAACAGAATTTTTTCATATGGATTTAATTTTTTGTTCAATTTCGATTTAAGCAAGATAATATGCAACAATCACAAGAAGTAGATAGAAGAGTATATGTGGCGTAATTCAGACAGATATATGAAAAATTTAGAAGACACGTGATGCAATTAAGTATATTGCATTATCAAAAGTGTTTGGATATGGGAAAATGAGTTCAATCGCCCGATAGCGAACCTTAGATAGTAAAAGAAAGGATATGCAGGGATTTTCTGTGCATATTGAAATCTGACCTTTCGAAGAACAAAAAATCATAATGGATAATGCATTTGAAGAACCGGATAAATATTTTTTGAGAAGACAGAAGACGGTGTTCTAAATGACGGAATCATGATATCATCCTATTTCGAAAACAGCTCCGGGACAGTGTTCCTTTAGGATGTGAACAAACTCATTCTTGTTCTTCGGTGAGATGCAAACGAGCCTCTTCCCGCAATAGATAAGTACGGAATTTGAGGACATACCCAGAGAATAGGTGAATATGCGTTTACAGACAACCTTGGTAACATCGTCGTACAGGACGGGTGGTTCGTTCAATGTAAGCGGACATTCCACGATAAGCCTGTCGGATCTGAAAGTGTATCTGATGTAATAGGACGCAACAATAATGAAAATTATGATCAATACAAAAATAAGAGGTACTATCCAGATCTTGAAGACCAGAGACAACACAATACCTAGGATAACGGGAATGATGATTCCGGCCCAAAAATAATCTCCGTATTCGGAATGGAATATAATATCCTCATCCATATAATTTGAATGGGTTGCAGGATATATAAATCACATGAAAAACGCAGTGTATTTGTTAGGTTGCATAAAATACTGGTACACTGTGCATATCGAATACAGTGATCAAGAGGCGAGAAATCCGCTAATATCTTCGAATGTGGGAGTTCATGGTAAGCTGTTGACTAACGATATGGAAAGTTTCGAGTACGTCCTCGGACAGTTTTCTGATAGTCGCGAGGAATCCTTTAAGCTAGAATGCAACAGGAATCTGATACCTTTAGAAGTGTTCTCGATCTACCGCAGAAGAGATACAATCAAGAAGCTTATGGACCCGTTGAAGAATCATATCTATCTCAAACCGATGTGCGTATGGTCAGAGAATTCGGTTAAAGGTACCCTTTTGTTGTTTTTCTTGCTCATGTAATGGTCTCTATGGTACGGTGTGAGATGTCGGAATTGAGGAAACGTTAGACGAGATCCATCATGGACTCCCTGCAGAATTTGATAGTTACGTATGTTTACGACAGTAAGCAAGCTACGAGGCGCGTCCATTTGAACTTAAAGGTTTTGAATTCGCGCATTCTTGGAGACATAGTGGTAGTTTTTGGTGTTTTCGGGTGTTAAAAGCCCCCGAGATGACTGAAAGAGCATGATAGAGAAAATATCAAGTGATCAGCGGATGCTTAAGTGTTAAATTCTTTCAAAATCAGAATCAAGTATCGAACTCAGGTTGAAAAATAATAATTCATGGTGATTTTCTGCCATTAAATTTTTTAATATTTTTGGGCCCAGAATGTTATTTTTAATTCTGTATTTTTAGTGTAATGGATTGTTTTGATGCATCTTTTTTATCCATATTTCCTCTGTTTGATAATATCTTGTATGTGTGGATGCTTGTATTATTTAATCTTAGCTACGTATGATTTGATGTTATTTATGCTCGTCAATGTTTATATCGACTGTGTTTTAATCAACTTGCCGTATTCATGTAGTTGCATTAGGAAATAATCAGATTATCTGATGGATTTCTACGATGACTATATCTTCACTCACAGGCACGCCACGACGAAGACTACAGAGGGATATTACTGTCGTATCAAGAATGCTCGTGCAGTCGAACGCGCAAAGAAGGTTTGGAACGTTTCCGGACCCGAAAGCAAAGCCGAGGTAAAAGACTCAAAAAATGATAGCCAGATAGGTATGAAAAAGGTGCAATCGCCGGGATTCGAACCCGGGCGACGAGCTTGGAAGGCTCGAATCCTAACCAGCTAGATTACGATTGCAACAGGTTCTGTAAATTTGTGATTGTATATAATCATTTTCCGCCGTTTGCGTCAATCCTTAGTTTTATTTATCTATCAGTTGATATGAATGCATGGGAATGAGGCCGATACTTCAGAATAAGTTCGAGTTCGGCATCTGGAAAAAACTGGATGTCGCGCAGCCTCTATCGTTCAAGAATGGAAATTATTATTCAGATTTGGTTGGATATGTTACAAAATATGATGGAAAAGTGAGTTCTCCTATTTTGGTCAAGCTCATAGAAAAACTACAAGAGACCAAAAGCAGTGACATCTTAATTCTGATCCCGCAATTGCTTTCTAAGCAGAGACCGAATGATTGCAATCCCGCACTTACAGCTGCTTTGATATATTTGGACATGGGGGATTTGCAAAAGGCCAATGAAACTGTGGATTCTATCAGTAACGGAAGGGACATCCCATTCTTGTGCTGTGTGCGTGCAAAGATAGCGATAGCGGACGGAGACCTTGTAAAGGCCAAGAAAGAGCTTATGAAAGCACGCTGCAGCGATCCGGCATATCCGATGTTCTATGATATCATACAACAGATAGAGCCGACCGAAGGCTGGATGTTCCGTCGCAATATCGAATTGCTAGTGAATGGAAAAGAGCCCATCGTATGCGGTAACAACGGGAATATCACTTCATCTGAGGCGCTGTACAAGATCTATTTTGATTGGTACAGAGGTAGAAAGGATGAGGCCACGCGTGCGATGGTAGATTCCGAGGAATACAAGAGCAAGAATTCTGAATATGTTCTGGCATCGGCAAGGATGTCCATGGATGAAAGGGATTGGCATTCTGCGCAGATCATGTACGAATCTCTGTTGTCTAAAAGTTCAAACTGCGTTTACATAATATGCGAAGCAGCCAATTCCTACTATCGCGGAAATGATCATGAACGCGCTTTGTTGCTGTACAAGGATGCAGAATCATTGGATCCCGGGTCGCCTGTTGTGATGAAGGGGCTCATCAATACGTATTCGTCATTGGGAATGAAAGAAAAGGTATCTCTGTATCTGCACGATTTCATGAATGCAGAGAGCGCATCATTGGGATCCTATATGATGGGGGCAGAATTGCTGATAGATAACAAGATGTATTCTGAAGCAACGGTCGTCATCAATAAGATCCTCCAGTCATATCCTGAAGAATCTCAGGCGATGGTCCTGATGTCCAAATTAGAAATCATCAATGGAAACCTAAACGTTGCATTGGATGCAGCAACAGCGGCCGTGAGATGCGATCCAAAGGATCCGGACTGCAGGATGCAGGTCTCTGTCGTTTTCATGAAGATGGGAAAATACGACAGGGCACAGAAAGAACTCGAAAAGGCTCAGTATCTCAATCCAGAAAATATAGGCATACTACTTCTTATGAAGGACGTATATCTTTTACAGAAGAAGGATAATGATGTTATCGCAGTATGCAAGAAGGTCCTGGAGATAGATCCCGGCAACGTAGAGGCAATGAACGCGATGTCCGACGCTACGCTGTCTAGTGAGGGGATCGAAGCATCATACGGCTCTTACAAAGAGGCTGTCGATTCTGATAATAGGCCTGAGAATTTTATTAAAATCGTATCTGTGTTGATAAAGGATGGAAGACATAAAGAGGCCGCAACACTCTGTTATGAGAAAGAAAGACGTTTCGGTAATATCGCAACGGTAAGGAGGCTTAGAGGGAATGCGGAATATGCTATGGGAGAATATGTCAAGGCTTCCGCATCTTTCGCATCCGCTTTGGTTCTGGATCCAGGGGATCCAATTATCTGGCATTCTAAAGGAATGGCGGATGAGATGTCAGGGGACCTCCGTTCCGCAGAAGAAGCGTATAATAAAGCGGTACTCATGGATCTCAATCAGCCAGAATATTGGATATCGAGATCATCTGTACAAGAAAAGAAAGGCGATCTAAAAGGCGCTGTCGAATCACTCAACAGAGCAATAGAACTCAGACCAGATTCAGTGTATGCGTTGGTCCGTAAAGGAATGATATTCGCAAAGATCAGGAATTTCGATGAAGCGTTGTTCTTCATAGATCTCGCGATCGTAACAGAACCAGATAACAGCAGTATTCTGAAGATCAAGAGGGATATATGTTTGGCTGCAGGTTATAATGAATGTGCAGTTGCTCTCTGCGAGGATATCATAAAGATGAATCCAAAGGACACAGAGGCTTTAGCAGACATTGTTCGCGTTTACATGGCATCCGGAAGGAAGGATGTGGCTTTGGAGGTCATTGAGAGGGTGCTCCGCAAAGATTCCAAATCTATTCCTTTGCTACTGATCAAAAAGGAATTGGTTACATCTATGGGTGATGTTCTGGATGTCATAAAAGTATGTGAGAAGATCCTGAGTATACAGCCCAATAATCGTCTTGTCAAGACCGATCTTGCAGAAGCATATGAAATTTCAGGAAATATAAATGCCGCAAATCGTCTGTATTCTGAAATGCAATACGATGACAGGGAGGTATCGAAGCATTCGCAGCAAAAAACTGATAGTTCGGGAGAAACTCCTGAGAATGATACGGCACTTTACAATATAGCGAGATCGAAGTTGGATTCAGGAGACCTGTCGAACGCAGGACGTATAGCCGACCGTGCGCTATATCTGAGGCCCGATAAGACAGAGTACATATTGTTGAGGGCAAGGATATATCAAAGGGCAGGAGAGGTCAGCAAAGCCGAGGCATTCCTATCAGACATGATCAATAAGAACAAAGGGATCGCCGAGCTGTGGGAAGCGGATGGGGACCTCAAACATAAGATCGGAGATGTCGGCGGAGCACTGATATGTTATGAATCCGCGTTAGGGTGCGGAAAATCAACACCTGGCTTGTATACAAAATGCGGCATCCTT
>JALNYB010000005.1 GCA_023230065.1 Candidatus Methanomethylophilaceae archaeon | reverse complement strand
GGGATAACATGGACTTCTACGACAAGGATCTCGTATCAATTCGTGACCTTAACCGGGAGCAGATCGAAGAACTCCTCGATCTGTCTGAAAAAATGATTCCCTACGCCAGGGGAGAAAAGGTCAAACGTATGCTCGATGGAAGGGTTCTTGGAAACTTGTTCTTCGAACCTTCTACACGTACAAAACTTTCATTTGAAAGTGCAGCCAGCAGATTAGGCTGCGATGTTATCGATGTTTCCGAGATGTCCATGACATCGATATCAAAGGGCGAAACGCTAGCAGACACAATCAAAATGGTGGATGCATATTGCGACGTCATCGTCCTTAGGCACCCTCATGAAGGAGCGGCAAGATTGGCTGCCAAATTCTCAGAGAACCCTGTGATCAATGCCGGAGACGGCGCTGGATCACATCCTACGCAAACTCTCTTGGATCTTTTCACCATGAGAAAAGCAAAAGGATCTTTGGACGGATTGAACATCGTTCTAGTCGGAGACCTGAAATACGGACGCACGGTCCATTCACTTGCCGATGCACTCACAATGTTCGGCGCAAACTTAACACTTGTAGCACCCGAATCTCTTCAGATGCCGGATGATTCATTCGAACACCTTAAGAACAAAGGGTGCGCCCCCGTAAAAACAGCTATACTGGAAGATGTCATCGGCCAAGCAGATGTGCTTTACGTAACAAGAATCCAAAAAGAAAGATTCCCTGACCCTGCAGAATACCAAAAAGTAGCAGGAACATACAGAATTGATAATGCTATGCTCAGAGAAGCAAAAAGCGACATGATCGTCATGCATCCTCTTCCAAGAGTCGGAGAGATCGCTCCAGAAGTAGATTCCACACCACACGCAAAATATTTCGAACAGGCATTCAATGGAGTGCCTGTTAGAATGGCAATCCTCTGTGCTATCTTAGGAGGTAAACTCGATGGATAAGAATAAGATCGCAGAAACAAAGATCCCACCTATAAGAAACGGGACCGTGATCGATCACATCACGAACGGTCAATCACTGAATGTCTTGAAAATCTTAGGAGTCAATGAGAGTAACATCGATTCTGTCATCAGTATCGGTATGCACGTACCTTCTTCAAAAGGAAACGGATGGAAAGATGTGATTAAGGTCGAAGACCGCGAATTGGATCCCAACACGGTTGATAAAATCGCACTGATAGCACCTGAAGCAAGCATCTCGATCATCAG
Organism: Candidatus Methanomethylophilaceae archaeon; assembly: GCA_023230065.1. Lineage (GTDB taxonomy): Archaea > Thermoplasmatota > Thermoplasmata > Methanomassiliicoccales > Methanomethylophilaceae > JALNYB01. The sequence continues at coordinate 38,183 of JALNYB010000005.1, read as the reverse complement.
AGACTATTATGTAGCGGAGAAATTCAAAGTCAAACTCGAAGACCGTCTCATCGGATTGGCTAGATGCAGCAATCCTAACTGCATTACCAACAAAGGAGAACCAGTTGATCCTGAATTCATTGTGGAAGAACATCATCCGCCTAAACTCAGGTGTGTCTACTGCGACAGGATACTGACGAATATCTCCGACAATCTTCTGTGAACATGTTAATACTTCTTGTCGCGGGTATGCCGGGTGCAGGCAAAGAGGAATTCTTGAGCGTAGCCAGGAGCATGAACATCCCATTCCTCAGAATGGGTGATATTGTCCGGAATCTGTATGCCTCTACCAATGCATCCGAAGAAGGATTGTCGGTAGGACAATTCGCAGACCGCGAAAGGAAGATCCACGGAAAGAACATCTGGGCAAAACGTGCCTTGGAAAAAATGTCCGGAGACATATTCCTAATCGATGGCTGCAGAAGCATGGACGAGGTACTTGCATACAAGGAACTCAGCAATAATGTGAAAATTGTTGCCATTCACACCGCCCCTGATGTAAGATACAGAAGACTTGTTGAAAGGGCAAGGGAAGACGCTCCTAAGAACGTCGAAGAATTCGATATTCGCGACAACAGAGAAATGTCCTGGGGATTAGGGAATGTTATCGCACTTTCAGATATAATGCTTGATAATTCTTCAACACTGAGTAAATTCTATTCAACATCCAAAGAACTCCTAGAGGCTGTTAGAAAATGAGATTCACTACCGCACGCCTATGTGGAGGCGATGCTCTAATGGCCGTTTCAGGAGAGATCTTAAATCTGAACATGGATAAAGCTGCAGAAATTTTTCATAAAAAAGGATACAACATCAAACAAAGGGACGACATGATGCTGGTCATTGATTGGAATAATATGGAAACCACGATCTACCCTCAGGGAAAAGTAATGTTCTTCCCGCTTAAAGATAAAACACTCTGCATAAAATATGCAACAGAAATCATCGAATCAATAGTTTGAAATTTAATCCGTATGTTTAAATCATACAACAACATGTAAGTTTATGTACCTAATGACCCAGATGATAGTAACGGTCATCATTTCACTGGTACTATCTCTTATTTCATACAAGCTAAAACTTCTAACAAGGGACGGCACCATAGCTACTTTTGCGGTCGGATCCATAGTTGGAATATTCAGTTCACCCGCGTGGTTCATTCTACTTATCATATTTACCACATCGGGACTTGTTGCTACAAAAATAAATTTCAAAATGAAGATTAGAGATGGTCTTCAAGAAGGAAAACATGGAGAAAGGACACATCGTAATGTATTGGGCGTAGGAATACCGCCCTGTACAATAGCTGTTTTAGCCTGGTTACTCAACGGACAATATGATTTTGAAATGGGTATTGCATTCATCAGCACAATGACAGTTGCCGCAGCTGACACCATATCAAGTGAAATCGGTGTCAAAGATAAGAGGGTCTGGCTTATCACCACATTCAAAAGAGTCGAAGCAGGTGTGAATGGGGGAATATCTGTACTCGGTACTGTGTCTTCATTTGCCATTTCAATCCTCGTAGGCATAATCGGGTGGCTCCTTATCTTCCAAACTATAGATGTATACGTAATAATCCCTGTAATAGCCGGAATGGTTGGAAACTTTATGGATAGCATATTCGGTGCTACCTTAGAAGATAGCGGTTATATCTCAAAATATACTAATAACTGTTCCACAGCATTGATTGGTGCAGCATTCAGCATTTTGATTATTTGTTTTCTATGAATTGATGTGTATTCTTCAACAATTGAGATTAGGAAACAAAAAACAACAACCAATGCTGCCAACAATACTGATACGATCACGACCTTCCCATGCGATTGTATCTTCTACCTTACCCAATTCAATAAATTCCTCTGCGTCTGATGTTACAGTATCAAATCATTTTCATGCAAATGGATCTAAACTGATCACATCAATAGCATGAATAGAAATACAATCTCAACAATGGCAAAAATCGCAACTACGTACCCATATGTCTTGTTCTCCTGATTTTTCGTTAATTACTGCGATAACAATTTCTATTGTTATTATAATAATTAAGATGCGCCCCGCTATAATACAAATCATTTCTACAAATGATTGCATTTTCTGACCTTTGCAGAGATTATTCTAAACAATCTACGGACTATATAGGATTTCGAATTTACATATGGAAAAATAAATTTAAAAAACCGAAGTTTTTGAACGCTAGAGCCATTTAGAAGTAGTTTAATCGAGTAAGAATAAGGTGATGACCCCTACAACTCGACTCGACACAGGAAGGATAAGAGAATGGTTGAACAAGAAGTTTCTCTGATATTATATGAATCCTTATTATGGCCTTAAGACATTATCCTGTATATAGACAATCATGATGATAATTGTAGATCTTATAATTATGAAGAGGTATTGAAGTCAAATAAGGTCAAAATGATGCCGTTTGCCCTCATTTAACTAAGTGTATTATCATAGTTGAATGTGCAACCATCAGCGATGAATTTAAAAGAAATAGACAATCGGATTGATCAAAGTATGATCTTGATAAGATACATTTAATCAATGTCAGCATTTATCTTGATGCACGGTATCTGATTAGCGATTGTGTCGCACATCTTAAAGATCCACCCGAATTATTATGTGTGTTAAAATAGACTTTATAAACCTTTATTCCACGATTTTCGAGTTCTTTTTGAAGACGGTCATTGTTATTTTTATCATTCCATGACATAATGTATGTTTTTTCATCTAATGGAATTCCATTTACTGCCAATAATGTAGCTTCTTCAATCGTTACAGGAATAATATCCCAATCGCGTATTATCTCAGGAAGGCCATCCATGAAGGCCTCAGTACAGGCAATCGCAAGACCATTTCTTGGAATGGAGAGTACACAGTCCAAATGCAATATGTTCTCAATCAGTGGAATTCTTATTACATTGTATTTGGGTCCAAGGATGTTTTTTAACCATTCCCATCCGGCTTTATTAGATCCTACAGAAGGATTTAATGTGTTACCGACAAGTATGGTATGTCCGAGTACAAGGATATCTCCCCCTTCCAAATGAGGGGTATCTTCTTCATCGAATGAACTAAGAAATTCTGTATGTGGCATTGAAAACCATCTAACAGTCGAATCGCATTTCTTTTTAAATATGTCTTTAAATCCAGATATGTCGACTTTGCGTATAGGGGTGCGCAAATTGAATTCAATGACGTTATTGCCTATGATTGCCATATTATCACGAGGAAATGTTTGCGAATATCCATTTATAAGAACATCCTTTCCATAATAGGTTTTTATGAATTCAGGAGTTATCTCGAATGGACGATATACTTCTACTTGCAACATTTTTAATATTTTTATAAACTCTTCGTTTTCTTCTTCTAGCATTTCAGTCTCTGTTCTTCCAGTACGCGGATCCATCATCTCTTTCCATATCTGGCCAGATGTTTTTCTAGCATATTCGGCTTCCTCAGGAGTTAATACTTTCAGAGCATCTTCTAACCAAGATGCTTCTATTGACGGATTCATGCCGTATGGTATACCGACAATGACTTCTTTCAACTTTCCATATTCGTAGTCAACATAGACGGAGGGCAGAATGCTATCACTATTGTGCATATTCAATAATGTCTGTTAAAAGTTAAAACACCTTTCCAAATAAATTGCTGAACGTCTTGTATATGAGCTCTTAAAAAGAATAAAGATAGCATCATTCCACTCCCCTTTCAACATACTCATTGTTAAACGAAATTTATCAAATTATTATTAAACAATGCACTAACCTTTATAATAATAAGCACACCAGCAACTTTACGTAAACTCAGAACCCATCTAATGAATGGAAACTAAGAATGCATCCCATTAGTATCTTATGCCAGATACTCTCCCGAAAAAGACAGCATCTGTGTAGGATTGAAAATATGTCAAAGAAAGATGCGTCTAGAGCCGAGGATGAATATTTTAATTCCATTGTTCTACCATAAGCAGTAACATATATTGTCAGAAGAAAGTCGTCATCGGCTCTTAGAATATATACGGAATTAAAAAAGTTACTGAGACTTAGTCAGAAAAGCTTACATCTATCCAATAATAAAGATCAGATACATCTGAAACAAAAAGGTCAAACAGCTTGAATGATGCAACAATAACGTGTACCGAATACATACCCAACTAGATCTTTGACAAGTAAGTCTTGAAGATCTCCAACGATATAAAAATTATACAAAACATCTCTCAGAAGATAATAAAAAATGGATTTTGAAAATTATCACATCGTATTCCCGTTCATTTAACTCCCAATTTCTTCACATTGTGTGCATCGATATCAATTAGGATTTATTTTTATCACGATTCCATAATCCTCTAACCTACGAGGGAATTTTTCCAAGCTGAATCTTAACTCCATATCGAATACTATCATTCTAATCGTCAATTGTCGTATATCATGTTCGACATCTATAAATACTATATTAAAGATGATTACCATATGGCTGAGGACTTTAATGTCAAACTAGTAGAGAGTACTGTCATATATGCTCCCAGTCCGGAATACAAAATGGATTCCTGGCTAGGTGACTACGAAACCGCGTACCAGGCTTTCCTGGAAGATCCTGATGCTTTCTGGAACAAAATTGCACAGGATCTCGAATGGATACAACCTTGGGATTCTGTAAAGGAATGGAAATATCCATACGCTAAGTGGTTCGTGAATGCAAAACTGAACATAACAGCAAACTGCCTCGATCGCCATGTGAAGAATCACAGACGCAACAAGGTTGCACTTATCTGGAAGGGAGAAGATGGCACGGAGAGGATATACACATACCAAAAACTCCTTTCAGAAGTAAGTCGCTTTGCAAACGGTCTCCGGAAGATCGGTGTGGAAAAAGGCGACCGAGTCTGTATCTACATGCCGATGGTACCTGAACAGATCATTGCCATGCTTGCCTGTGCAAGGATTGGAGCCGTCCACAACGTGGTCTTCGCCGGATTCGGCATGACTGCTCTGAATCTACGCATCAAGGAAGCAGAGGCTAAGGTTGTTATCACTGCTGATATCTCCATCCGCAGAGGAAAAGCGATTCCGCTCATCACAACCGTTCAAGAGTCGATCCTCAACGCTCCGAGTGTCGAGCATCTCATCGTCTACAGGAGAAGAAAGGAACCCCCGATAGAGATCAGGTCTGACTTCGAGATAGACTTCTATGGTCTCATGGAGGGCATGTCGTCAAAATGTGAGCCAGAGGTGATGGATGCAGAGGATCCACTGTTCATGCTATATACAAGCGGTTCCACTGGGATGCCCAAAGGCATCGTGCACACAAGCGCAGGCTACATGGTTGGTACCTACTACACGGCCAAATTCGTCTTCGATCTGAAAGAGGACGACATTTATTGGTGCACAGCAGATTCCGGCTGGATCACCGGGCACAGTTACATCGTCTATGGTCCATTATCTGTCGGCGCCACGGTTTTTATAACCGAGATGGCACCAGACTATCCGGATCCGGGCATCTGGTGGAAACTGATAGAGGAACAGAAGATCAATGTCTTCTATACCGCTCCGACTGCAATCCGTACATTCATGAAGATAGGAGAAGAGTGGCCAAACAAGTACGATCTGAGTTCACTGCGTATCATCGGATCCGTCGGTGAGCCTCTGAACCCTGAGGCTTTCGTATGGTACCACCACGCCATCGGTAAGGACCGGTGTCCGATCGTTGATACCTGGTGGCAAACAGAAACAGGAATGCATATGATCACCACCATGGTAGGAGAACCAATGCGTCCCGGATTTGCCGGAAAGGCTATACCGGGCGTCATCGCAGATGTCGTGGATAAGAACGGGAAATCAGTAGCACCTGGAACCGGCGGCTTCCTAGTGATCCGTACCCCCTGGCCAGCTATGTTCCGTACAGTATACAATAACGACGAACGGTACAGGAAATACTGGGAAACCATTGAGGGCTGCTATACGGCAGGCGATCTCGCTGTGAAAGGAGAAGACGGATACATAATGGTACTCGGACGTTCTGACGATATAATCATTATCGCCGGCCACAATATAGGAACTGCAGAAGTGGAAAGCGCCCTTGTCTCCCACCATGCTGTGGCAGAGGCCGCCGTGATCGGCAAGCCAGACCCATTGAAGGGGAACTCGATCAAGGCATTTGTTATCCTGCGGGTGGGAAATAACCCCAGCGAAAAACTCGCACAGGATCTCATCTATCACGTCAGAATGACGCTCGGACCCATTGCCGTCCCGCACGAGATTGAGTTTGTCGATAACCTTCCGAAGACCCGCAGCGGTAAGATCATGCGCCGGGTCCTAAAGGCAAAGGAACTAGGCATGGATCCTGGCGACATCTCGACATTAGAAGAATAAACTCCCCGAAGCCGGGCACCCCTTGGGCTGCTCGGCTTTGGGATACTTATATACTACTAAATTTGCAAGATACCAGATTCTTTACACTCGTTTCCATAATCTTTATAATAAGAATTTTTCACAGAACATCGTATAATTTATCGATGGTATCGAAGCGCGAGAAAAAAGAAAATGCTTGCGTCGAGTAGTACTTACTAAAAAATATCAAATTTGAAAAATAATATAAAGAGGGGTTCTACCCCTCTGTTTGATCTTAAAGGTCGCAGAGTTTCAGAAGTGATGCCCACTTTCTGTCGTTCTCTTTCTGAAGCTTCTCTACAACAGGTTCCCACTTCTCATTCTTGAGATGCTTATATCTGCCCTGTGAATCGATCCAATCGGTTACTGGCTTCTTCTCTACCTTGCCTTCGGCAATCCTCATACTCTCAGCAGATAGGGTATAATCGGTTCCGTTCTCTACCTCGTAGAGAGGCCATATGCAAGTCTCGACTGCAAGCTTTGAGATGTTGATTGTCTCCTCAGGTGCAAATCTCCATCCTCTTGGACATGGAGAGATCGCATTGATGAATGAGGGGCCTCCGCATTCGAATGCCTTCTGTGATTTTGTAATCATGTCTCTCCAGGCATGAGGTGCAGTCTGTGCTGCGAAAGGAACTCCGTGTGCGGCAATGATCGCTGTCATATCCTTAGGGAATTCTTTCTTTCCTGCCGAAACGCTTCCTGCCCACGATGTTGTGGTAGATGCTCCGAATCCTGTTGCACTGGATCTCTGAATACCAGTATTCATGTATGCCTCGTTGTTGAGACAAACGAACAACATATTGTGTCCTCTTTCCATTGCACCAGAAAGTGCCTGAAGTCCGATATCATATGTTGCACCGTCTCCGGCGAAGTTAACGAATCTGATATCTTCCTTGACCTTTCCCTGTTTAAGAAGTGCCTTGTATGCTGTCTCGACACCTGCACATGTTGCAGCTCCGTTTCCAAATGCCGTGTGAACATACGGAACCTTCCATGAGGTATATGGGAAGATAGTTGTTGAGACCTCGAAACATCCTGTAGAGCATGTAACGACGACATCCTTCTCTGTTCCCATAAGAATCTGCCTTGCGATGATAGACTCTCCGCATCCTGCACAGAGCCTATGTCCGCTTGCGAGCCTTACTGGTATCTTGTTGAGATCTTTGAGTGACATTGTACTCATTGCTTCACCCCCAGATAATTGATCCTGGTTGCTCTTCCATCTTTGACATCCTTGAAAACGCTCATGAAGTCAGATACCATTGTGTCTGCCCCTCCGAGTCCATAAATGAAATTATACATCTTTGGAACATCCTTATTTTCTAACGCTGCTGCACATACTTCGGGGAACATTGGCCCATAAGCTCCAACACTGAGATGCCTATCCATCACGATGACGGACTTCTTTCCCTTCATGAGCTTTGCAAGATCTTCGATAGGCCACGGCCTGAATACACGAGGCATTGCGACTCCTACCTTCATTCCCTCTCTGCGCAATTGATCGACGGCTTCTTTCATTGTTCCGAAAGATGAACCGAGAACGATAGCGATGCTTTCTGCATCTTCACACATGTATTCTTCGACTAGATGATATTCCCTTCCAGAGATCTCTGCGAACTCTTTGAAAACATCCTTTGCTACCTTGAGTGCATTGTTCATTGCCTGCACCATCTGGTACTTATGCGGGAAATAGAACAATGGTCCATCCATCAGATTGTGCGATACTGGATGCTTGACATCAAGCAGAGGATGCATAGGTTTGAACTCTCCGACAAACTTCTTAACGATCTGCGTGTCGATCGGCGTCATCCTCTCGATTGCATGAGTGAGTATGAAACCATCCAGATTGACAAGGCAAGGAAGCTGAACATCCGGATGCTCTGCGATCCTCGGTGCAATGATAGACATATCATATGCCTGTTGAACATTCTCTGAGAACAGGGTGAGCCATCCGCAATCTCTTGCAGACATGACATCTCCATGATCATTGTTGATATTGATAGGTCCGCTGACAGCCCTGTTTGCAACAGCCATGATGACAGGTACTCTCATCGATGATGTGATCGGAAGCATCTCCCACATGTATGCAAGACCCTGTGACGCTGTTGCTGTGAAAGTCCTTGCTCCTGCGGAACATGATGTTGTACAGAGAGTCAGAGCGCTGTGCTCTGATTCTACGCAGACGAATTCTGTTGTTACTTCTCCATCTGCAATGTACTCTGCAAACTTCTCGACGATAATTGTCTGAGGCGTTATGGGATATGCAGCACAGACATCGGGATCGATCTGCTTCCATGCAAGTGCAACTGCGTTATCTCCGTTAATAGCGAGATCGCTATGTTTCTTCGGCATTGTCATATTTACTCCTCCGGAGTCATTGTGATCGCTTTCTTAGGACATGCTTTAGCACAAATTCCGCAACCCTTACAGTGGGTTGCCTTGATGCCTACAATCATATCGTCCTTGATAATGATGCAATCATCTGGACAGTAGATCCAACACGTGAAACAATCAATACACTTATCTATATCTATAACTGGAATTAGGCTTCTCCAATCTCCTGTTTGGAAGTTCTCGGAATTTCCGGCTTCAATAACACGGTCTCCAACTACCAGATCATTATAATTTGCAATATTGACCATTTACTGTACCTCCTCATATGCTCTCTTGAGAGCTGAAAGGTTCTTTACAATCATCTTATCGGAAAGTTTTCCTGTGAACTTGGTTGTTATATGATCCTCAAGCTCTCCGTAGGAGATTATGGGACGAACTTTGACAAGTGCTCCCAACATAGAGGTATTGGCCATTGGCCTTCCGATCTCTTCTGTAGAAATCTTGGTTGCATCGACAGCATAGCATTTTGCTGTTGTACCGATGGCTTTCTGGAGTTCTTCTGGAGTTCCAGGATAATTAGCGAGTATGAATCCGCCCTTTTTGAGTCCCTTTGCGACATCCACTTTTCCGATTAGTGACGGATCGATGACGATGACGATATCGGGCTCATAAACCTGAGTATGCACCCTGATGGGCTCTTCAGATATCCTTGCAAATGCTCTGATAGGCGCTCCCATCCTCTCTGGTCCGAATTCCGGGAATGCTTTTACATATTTTCCGGCGTAGATAGCAGTCTCCGCGAGGATTTCGTTTGCAGTAACGACTCCTTGACCACCTCTTCCGTGCCAACATATTTCTGTGTCCATGATGAACCAACTAAAGTACAGAATAATAATATCTGATTTAAATGCTTGTGTGCACAACAGTACAAATATCACAGATTTTAATTGTAAAATAGATTAAAACAGAGAAAAAATGCAATGTTTATACGAATAACGTAACAAATTCTCCGCTTTTCGAAGAGATATCAACATCATATTCGCAAAAAATATGCTACAATTATTTTTGTTAGTCTGAGAAAGAATATTATAAAGAACCCTATACAGATATGGAAAGAGTAGAGGCATGGTCCTTGCACTCACAAACTTCTTCCAAGAACGGGATTTCCATGGATAAGAAGATAGTAGATGTCAATGAACTACGCGTAGAAGATGTACCTTATGTAGGCGGAAAAGGAGCTAACCTCGGTGAGCTTACTTCTGCCGGTTTCCCTGTTCCAGGGGCATTCGTTCTCACTACCGTAGCGTATGATTACTTTTTGAACAAATGCAATATAATGAACAAAATCGAAAACGAGCTCAAAAGTATTGACAAATCATCAGATCAAACACTCACCGACGCATCAAAACGCATAAGAAAACTTTTCGAAACCTGCGAAATACCTAATGATCTCAAAAAAGAGATCGTTTCCAACTACAATATCCTAATGCCCAAAGGCAAGAACGGGTTCGTCGCAGTAAGATCAAGTGCAACAGCAGAGGACCTTCCTGATGCGAGCTTTGCAGGACAACAGGAAACATATCTCAATGTCAAAGGCGAAGCAGATCTTTATGATAAGATCAGAAAATGCTGGTCATCGCTTTTCACAGCAAGGGCGATATCATACCGTGAAAAACAGGGGTATTCACACTATGATGTAAAATTAGCAGTTGTCGTACAGAGAATGGTCAACTCGGAATTTTCCGGTATAATGTTCACTATCGATCCCCACAACGGAGCTAAAAATATCATCATCGAAGCCGGATACGGCCTCGGAGAGGCTATTGTCGGCGGAGAAGTCACACCTGATACATACATTATAGACAAGACCAAAATGTCGATTGCCAAGAAAAGAATATCCACTCAAAAATGGAAATACATCAGAGGCCCAGACGGCGGATGTGTAAAGATCGATATTCCTGCAAGCAGCGAGAACAAGCAGAAGATCGATGATGCCCGTATCCTCGAGATCGCAGAGATCGGCCGCCAGGTAGAGATACACTATCAGAAACCAATGGACATGGAATGGTGCATAGAAGATGGAAAATCATACCTTGTTCAGGCCAGACCCATCACAGCTGTCGGAAGCTCATCCAGTGAAACAGCTGGCACCGAAGCTTCCGGAGAGAATGTTATCCTTACTGGATTAGGAGCCAGCCCCGGACTTACTACCGGAACTGTTTGCATTTACGACGAATCCATGAGTTTGGATGTTGTCAAAGACGGAGATGTCCTTGTTACCAGGATGACCATGCCTGACATGGTCCCCGCTATGAGCAGATCAGTAGCTATCGTCACAGATGAAGGAGGGATGACCTGTCACGCGGCGATCATCTCGAGAGAGCTGGGAACACCTTGTGTCGTAGGTACAGGAACCGCGACTGAGACGCTCAAGAACGGTGAAATAATCACAGTTGACGGAACCACCGGTATCGTTTACAAAGGAAACATAAAGAAAAAAGAATCCGCAGCATCGAAAGCTGAAAGCGTTTCTTCAGTTTGCTATGAATCCGTTCCGATCACAGGAACAAAGGTACTTGTGAACATGAGTATGCCTACCAAAGCAGAAGAAATCGCGAAACTCCCCTGTGACGGTGTCGGACTCATGAGATCCGAATTCCTTTTCACCAACTATGTAGGAGAACACCCGTGTGCAGTCATCGAAGAGGGGCGCTCACAAGAACTCATCGAAAAATTGGCAGACGGTATTGCGAAGGTCGCAAGAGCATTCTACCCCAGACCTGTCACACTCAGAACATCTGACTTCAAAACTAACGAATACCGTGATATGAAAGGCGGATCGGATTACGAACCGAATGAAGATAACCCTATGATCGGATGGAGAGGTTGTTCAAGATACATCTCCGAAAATTATAGAGAAGCCTTCATGTGCGAGCTAAAGGCCATCAAAAAGGTCAGGAACGAATTCGGACTGAAAAATGTCCACATCATGCTTCCATTCGTCAGAACCATCTTCGAAATAGAACAGATCACTGAAATGATGAATAGTGTCGGACTAAAGAGAGGTTTAGATCTCAAATTGTACTTCATGGCTGAGATCCCAGTCAACATATTCATGGCTGAAGAGTTCTGCAAATATTGTGATGCGTTCTCGATCGGATCCAACGATCTGACCCAACTCGTAATGGGGTGCGACCGTGATTCCGATATCCTTGGAAAAATGGGATACTTCGATGAAAGGAATCCTGGTGTAAAAGCAGCCATCTCTCAATTGATAAAAGTGGCACACAGGAACGGAAAGACCGTCAGCATCTGCGGACAGGGGCCTTCCGTGTACCCTGAATTCGCCGAATTCCTCGTTGAAGAGGGAATCGACTACATCTCACTGAACCCTGACACCTTTATAAAGACCAAGAGAAGCATAGCATCTGCAGAGCAAAGGATCATTCTCAGAGGCCTTAGAGAACTCAAAAACAAAGAATAAACACTTACAGACAGGGAAAGATCCCTGTCTTCTCTTTTATATTCATGAACGTCAAGATTCATTTTGAAGTGGGAGAAACAGTTGCTACGATACTGGCAGATGATTCTGATATCAATATTATTGAATCTGCAATCCTAAATGCACGTTCTATCATCGAAAACAAAATAAGATCTGACCCGTTATTCGGTAGAACATTCGATCCATATCCCGAGAACATAGAAGACCATACTCTGATAAGATCCATGTGCAAAGCTTCAATGTGTGCCTGTGTAGGGCCGATGGCGTCTGTTGCTGGGGCAGTATTATCTCACACTTTAGAAACAGTAATCGATACACACACGGATAATATCATAATCGATAATGGAGGAGATATTGCATTCATCTCGACCAAAGCTGTGTACATCACTATGAATTCCAATAACCCCTACATCGATGATATTGTCTTTGAGATCCTCCCTCACTCTGGAATATACAGCGTTTGTTCATCATCTGGCCGCATAGGACATTCCATATCATTGGGAAATAGCGATATCTGTACCGTATTCTCACCTGATCCGATACTAGCAGATGCCTGTGCTACAGCACTGGGAAATCTTATACAATCTCAAGACGACTTAGCATTCGCAACTGAACTGATATCATCCATCGACGGAATAGATGGTTGTCTTGCAACTTGTGACGGCCACGTATCGATATGCGGATGCATTCCTCGCATCGTATCACGTAAAAACTGTGATAACGACGAAATTACCAGAATATCGGTTACCTTATAATGCTAGACATGAACCTTTCTTTGATATCTGATGCAGACAATAATAGATTCTTGGATAATGAATTCCCTGGTGCGATCCTTATATGGATGAACTCATGATATTCTTTCATAACGTCATCGATCTCGTTTTCAGTTGATGCAGATACCGTGTCTGCGATACCGCAAGCCCTGGCCATAAATTCTATATTAGAAACAGAATACGCCTGATTCATTTGATTGCCGGTGGATCCAAATGTCCCGTTATCTAAACATATTATCGTGAGATTCTTTAAATTCAAAGATGCGAGAACAGGCAGTACAGAAGACCCCAATAGACTTCCATCTCCGTCTATGACACATACGTGTCTATCTGTTCCCAATGCAATCCCGATGCCAATCGGCGTTGCCTGTGTGTAACTTCCAAGCATATAGAAATTCAATGAACGATCCATTACTGCATAAACCTCTTTTGAAGGTACTCCGATATTAGATACAACTGCGGTATCATCATCAATATTTGACATCAAACATCTTATTGCATCCAGACGTTTCATAACTGGTTGAGGATATTCACGCGAAATATTCAGAGACATACTAGCTTTTCTTTCTGGATAATCTATGTTTGTATCTGCTGATGCTCCCCACAAACCTGGTTTTATTAAAATCACATGGATCTCATTATTCGCATATGCCTCGGATATAGCATCGGCTATCTTCGGAATATCTGCTTCATCTGTTATTATCGTATAACCAATGTCATAATTGTCAAGCAAACCCAATATTCTTGAATTGAATGGCACCTGTGCCTCTATAGATTCGTTCTGAACCCCTCTCCAACTTGCCAGGATCGGTAACGGAAGGGAGTACACTCTCGTCAAAGAAAGCATAGCATTGACCATGTTGCCTATGCCTGAACTTTGGATAGACATCACGAATTTACGTTTGGTCAGTGCTAATCCTGCACTGATGCCAACACCGTCTTCCTCTCTGGTCAAATCCACAACAGAAAAATAATTATACAATTCTGATGTGAATGCCTTGTTTTTATCACAGGGTAAACTCAAGACCACATCTATCCCACAACTCTTGAGTTGATCTATAACTGCAATCTCATTCATTTACAATCCCTCTCAATTCTTCATCTGTTATATCCGTCTTTATTGATGACGTGGGTTTTACTGAAACCATAGACAGTTCTTTTATGGCACGCTCCAATCCTCCTCCTGTCATATTTACGAATACTTTCTTTTTTGAATCGATCTTGCATTCTTCAACAGCGTTCATCAAAGCAGCAAACGCGACAGATGCAGCGGGATCCGGCCTAACATCCTCGAATGAACACCAAAACTTCTCTGCATCTGTTGCAGCTTCTCTTGAAACCTCATAGAATCTTCCCTTGCATGCAGTCATTGCATCGAAAACACCGCCCGCCATTCCATAAGGTGGGGTGCGATTTGTCAGAACATCCGCATAGACCTCGTCAATGTATCCTTTATCCTTAGGAAGATCTTCATCGATGATCGATCTTCTTCCTTCACCCCATGCCTTGGCCATTGGCGTAAAAGGTATATTCTGTGCCAAATGTAATTCTGGTAGATTCGAACCAAATCTCCCGTCACCATTGAGTCTCATGGACGCTTCCCATGCAGATATCGCCCCAGTACCGCTTCCTACTCCTTGGAAATAATAATCGGGGATCTTACCTGCAGTTATAGCTGCTTGAAGCATGACTGTACCCATGCCGTCTCTTCTGGCCACATTTCTGGCACCGCCTTCGGAGACTGAAACTCCCATTTTAGCAATACGATCGGAAATCCTTATCGCATCTGTATAATCTCCATCAACGGTTATCAGCTTGGTTTTTCCAGTGTCTTCTGTAACTTTGATCCTATCCGCAGATTTCTTTGGAACTACTATGATTACTTTGTTACCTGTGTCTTCCGCTACCTGCGCAAATGCTCTAGCGGTATTACCTGCTGATGCCAATGAAATGACATTTTTACCCATATCCTTCAATCTAGCAAATGTTGGAAGGGCCTCCAATTCTTTGAATGTACAGGATTTAGCATATGCTCCACGTTCTGGATAATATCCAGTAAATCCTATCCATAGATCCTCGAGACCTAATTCTTTTGCCATCGCCTCGTTTCTGAACACGACAGGTGCTGAATCGGATTTGACGGTAGAGTGAACGGGCAACCAATCATAAAATCTGAACAGACTCTTGCAGTCGATAATGTCCAACTTTTTTTTTGCATACTCGGATCTCAATAATCCTTTGTGCCCCTGTTCGCACATGAGACTGAATTCGTCATGTACTATGTGCCCACCTTCCAAACATCTAAGCGTATATGCTCCCACTTAATCACCTCTCAAATTCCAATTTCCGATCTCCACTCTTTTCTTTAGTTCCATGCATAACTGCTCAGCTTTGGCCCTGGAAGACTGTCTGATCTTTATCGGAACATTCTCTCCGACATAGTTCAATGAACCCAGATCGCAGAAGAATGCCTTTCCTACACAAGTAGATACACACGACCCACAGGAAATACACTTGGTATTATTCAAAATACCCCTTGAAGGTGATGCTTCTACAGGACAGTTGATGTCCGCAGAACATTTTTTACAATGAATACAAAGATCTTTATCGAACACCACGCGTGTATTGCCGGCATTCCACACTGAACCGTAATTATCGCTATCTCTCGGTATACGATCGCGTACATCGGCAACCGGTAGATCGACATCTGCATCCCTTACAGAAAGATCTTTGATCGATATTCCGTCTATCGCTGGTATCACTACACCTACGGACGTCAAACACTCTGCCCCTTCTGATGTTATAAAACCACCCATCATCGTATGATCCATACCCTTCATGTCTGCACATGCGAAAAGATTGGGTTTTTTAGAAGTACTTCGAGTACCGGTTCCCATGATGATCCCACATGATCCGTTGATCATAACAGGATACCCCGATTTTAGAAATCTTAAGTCAGGATCGTTTTGAATTGGATTTATCTCTCCGCATCCGCTAACAGACGCTGCAGCAAAATCTCCTTGCAATCCTTGCGGACCGGAAAATATAGTTTTCACATTATTTTTAGAAGGATTAACAAATCCAGTATAATTCCGGAATGCACCGCGTATCAATATTATTTTGGCAGTAGGCAGATCTTTCAAAGTTACAGTTCTTCTATACTCGACTCCTTCGGAAAAAACAACAACCTCGATACTATCGCCTCTTACGAGATCTCTGAAAAGATGGCCCCCGCAATAATCATGATCTCTCCTTGCAGTTCCGTTTACCGTACAATCCACGATTCCCAATGATTCGTTTGGACATGGACCTACATTGCCTGGAACGCCATTCAAAGTTATGCTGTCAGCTTTTTTAAAAACCCCGGGATCTGCTACAGGAACCGTCATTACTGCCATGGTCCCCGACATCACTCCGAATGTACCGCAGGTAACAACATCAACATCGTCTTCCGAGATCGTGCCTTCGTTCTCAGCTAGCCTCTTGAATTCCATAGCTGTGTACACTTTGGCCTTTCTGTCCTTTATCTTTTGATCTACATCTGCTAAAGTCTTCATCCGAATACCTCACATTATCACGATGCCTTCTATCCTCACTTGAAGGCCCCAAGGTTTGCCTATTATTGTATTCACCAATCCAGTATGGGCTCTGCCCATCATACAAAACCCGGGTAGAAAACTATAACGTTTACCGAATTGGGGTGCATCACCCAAAACCATAGCTCTTCCTTCAAACCCCAGCATATGATATTCCATGACATCCTTGACATCATGGTTCCTGGCATAAGACGGCCCCACCACAAATCCCGTTATGACGCCGGTGATCGGATTTGCATCTAGGACCTTTATCACATGCTGTACAGGACAGCCTGCACCGGACGGCCTTCCTGTAACAATATCCCCTTTTTGTATGTCCCATTTTTCTACAAGATCCGGCCTATAAGGCAATATTATTTTTCTTGCAGATATCTCCCCTGGGATTGGAGCCAGCCAAAAATCATACTTTTGGCCCACCACATCTACACCAGAATACACTGCAGACTCAACGTTACTGTCTTTGACTTTATTTGAAACTGGAATATAAAATGGACAATCGTGAATATTAGAAACACCTTCTTTGACGGCATTAGAAAAATCTTCACAGGTTCTCTTACCACATGCACCACAATTTCTTCCTGGAAGGATGAAATCATTCTCCGCGGTAAATGTTGTCGTCATCTTCCAACCTCCTAATGACTCCAAAATGATTTTGCCATCCGATCTCTTTTTTTCCAACACAGATCGTACATACGCCCAACGGCGGAATGCCTCTGAGCATAGCGTGATTCAGATCATCCATGGGTTTCTGCATATCTATCACTTTCATCAGATACTGCATCCCTGTCCCCTGTATTGCATTGGTTTCTATTATATCCAACTCAGGAGATACTTTTCTTATCTGCTCCCTGAATACCTCTTTTTCTGCCTGAGATATGAGATCTGTTTTTGTAACCACAACAACATCAGACAATCCTATCATCGGTGCCATCTTTAATGGTGCATGTGTACCGAAAACCGCCGATATTACGCAAATTCCCAATGAATCGGATATATATGGTGTGCAACGCAGACAGAGTCCCGCACTTTCATATATCAACGTGTCTGCACCCTCTTTCTCAGCCCATTCCATGGCATCTCTGATAACCATGATCCCCATGTGATCTGGACACAGGTCTCCGGAATAGACCTTCTTTGTCGGAATGTTGTATTCTTCTTTCAGCTCTATGTCTTCGAAAGCAACTACGACATCTACTTTCAGATACGCGGGCGCTCCATTGTTTCTTTTGATATGCTTTATTATCTGTTTTACGACCGCAGTCTTACCTACGCTAGGCGGACCTGCTATGACTATCAGCTTAACTGCCAAATGCAACTCCTCCCAATACTTCTCCCACTCTGATCCTCTCACGGATCTCTGATAATGTATGATCTATCTGAGACACTTTCATCAGAAATTCTTTTTCTGAATCACCTGGTTCCAACACAGCCGTAACCTCTCCGTTCCTCATAACTATCCTGCGGTCTGAAAGTAATGCTATATATGGATCGTGAGTCACGAATAATACTGCTTTATTCAATTTTTTAAGATGATTCACTACCTCTTCTTTGAAGATCCCTGCATTTTCGATCTCGTCCAGAAGAAGTATGGGAGCTTGTGATATGATCACTGCATCTGCGATCATCAAGGAACGTGTTTGTCCCCCTGAAAGTGCAGATATTCTTACCTCACCACGAATTTTTTCACCCATGAATCTGTTTGCCAACTCGATCGTTTTCTCACATGTATTACATTCCTTGTTATTCCTGGCAATTATATGCATGTCGAGAAATTCATCAACCGTAAGATCTGCAAGACATTTAGTATTCTGAGTTATCATTGCTATGGGTTTATTCGCGGGATCGCGCACAAAACTTTCGGGTGGTACCCCGCCGTTTACTGTGACATTTCGTCCAGTGACCGTATCTCTCTGTGCAAATACCTCTATATCATTGATAAACGCTGTTTTACCTGATCCTGTAGGCCCTACAATGGTTATTATGTCGCCAGGACGAATCTCGATTGATTCGAATCCTTCTGGTTCTCCTGTTTTAGTATACCCGGGATATACTGTGATGAGAAGTTGTTCGTCGTTCACAATGTTCATAACTATATTATCGCCAATAATAATATAATCTTTTAGTATAATTTTTGTACAATTGTGATAAACATACTACAATCTTTTCCTTATCGCCTGACTTTTTTCAATAGAAATATATTTTGAAATACAATTTCAATGATTTACAATCAATAAACCAAACGAGCATGTATCATCTATCTGTACTCTACAATACTTAAAAAGTCATTAGATATTTCCGGAATACAAAGCCTGATCTCAAAAAATATTATTTTAACCATAAGCTCTCAATGTAAACAAGAAGAATATTTCAGATTCAGCTGTCCGGAGCATTTGCCTTATTGCTGTCGATAAGCCTTTCATTGAGTCCGTCAGCCTGTTCCTGAGGAAGCAACATTGTTGTGATCTCCATGAACGGATGCTTTGCACCTTCGATGATCTTCACGTCATCCAAAGTATGCAATCCCCACTTCTCGGCGGTTCTCTCCAATCCTAATATGACGTTCATATTGTTAGGCTCGAGGACTATTGCTTTGAAAGTCTTCAACCCCATTCTCTTAGCCGCCATGATCCTGTGGTGACCATCTACACACAGATAACCGTTCAGCCTTTTGATGACTATTAGAGGCTCGTTGAGACCTCTCTTGATCTCATACTGCCTTCCTATCAGCTCATCCATGTAGACCTCTTTCTGAGTGGGTATGACCTCATCTACAGGGATCTCCTGATTAGATACTCTCAGCCTGATGCCATTCTGCTGTTCCATGAAGCTTTTGACGGTCATGACCTTTCCGGGCCTAGACTTCTCGATCTGAGATCTTACGATATCGATATTTGAGATTATACCAACTAATTTCTTATCCTCATCTACGACTGGAAGATTCCTCAGCCCATATCTGAAAAGAATACGCGTAGCATCATCTATGGACATTGAAGGAATTGCACACAGAGTACCGCGATTCATGACCTCTCTCATCTTAGCTCCGGGATTTTTAATGTGCTTCAGCAATTCCTTTGCCGTCACATATCCCAAAAGGTAACCGTTTTCAACAATTGGGAAACCGTGAAAATTAGAATTTATGATCTTATCTCTGACCTGCATGATGGTCATGTCTGGGGTAACATACTGAACATCCCTGATCATGTATTCTCCGACTGTTGAGGTTGCCATGTTATCAAACACGCCATATACGTGGAAGTATGATAACCTTTTTCCGTACTTTACATAGAAATGGCAACTTCATAAAAACAACCATTAAATATTACCGCTCAATACCAAGATATGTTGCCCTGGTAGTGTAGTGGCCTATCATGAAGCCCTGTCGAGGCTTCGACACGGATTCGAATTCCGTCCAGGGCGCTCATTCTTTTCTTTTTTCATTTAAAAGTTTTAACTGAGTGAAAGCATGAAATATGCTTTTCTGTTTCGACTATTGTCTAAAAATTATTTTTATCGTATACTGTACGATAAACAATACATTGATCCTCATGATGTTTACATCAAACCTTGAACTCAAACTCATTGATAAGGGAAAAGTTGCATCTTAGTATTCAAAAACGTTATAAATTAACAGAAAAAGCAACAATAATATTGAAAATCTAACGAATATACACTAAATCTACTATTGACCTCTTTTGTATAATGCCAACTGACTGTAAAGTGGTTCTGATTTATTGCATATCGACCTAGAATTTCTAAAGATTGTACTAGTAACCAACAAAAGCTTTGTTTTATATTTGGCATATCACAATATCTAATCATGAAAGACAAAAACAAGATGCTGATAGCCGTGATGGCATCAGCCGTTGTGATCGTCATGGTAGCCTCCTTTCTAATGTATTCCAACAGTAACAATGATTCTGCGGATTTTCAAGAGAGCGATATGGAAGGCTATTGGATACTCGTTCAACATGATGTCTATGATAATGATGGCAATTACGAATCATGGGGCCCCGATGACATCAGGACCCTTGAATTGTGCATGGACATATACTATACGGATTATGGACAATTCTACGGCTGGTATGATGGGGTTGGTATCGCCGGCACCTGTACATCTGATTTGATAACCTCGCAAATACGTGGGGACGGATATGATGCATGGATGACGGGTACGATGTACGACAACAACACTATGTGCGTCTCCTTCGTCACATATTATGATGATGGCAACATAGAATCATCATCGTCCTTGTATACCAAGGACGGCACTATTCCTGAATACAATAACAACACAGACATCTCCGGCGACTGGGATTGCACTTCGGCGATTGCATACACAAGCGAGAACACGGAAGAACTCACCAGGATGCTACTGAATATCATCCAAACTGAGGGCGTTTTCACTGGTACAATGGAAGAGACGACAGGAACTTCTCCGGTTATGCAGATCAGAGGAGCATTCGACCCCAGTACAAATGACGGCCCTGTAACTGGACATTTTGAAGACAGTTCAGGACATCTATGGACGTTCAAGATTGAAAATGGAACATTGACTACGTGGAACTGTTCCATGCTGAATACAGAATCTGTAACCGAAGAACCCGCATGCATTGTCAGAACCTATACTCAGGGGGGGGCCATACCTGCTGCGGACAAACAGATAATCTCACTTGAAGGTAGCACCTGGAATTGTACTTATTTCGACTATATAGACGGCACCGATTCCACATCAGCCACAGAACCTTACACATTCACAATTAGCTCCCAATACGGTAACGTAATCATAGGGACCATTCACTACAACGACCTCGATATCGATGCAGTCGGGTACCTATATGGAGAAAACATAGTGGAGATGGATCTGTTTGTCTCTAGCTCATACAATTCTGACCTAACTTATGGTATATTCACAACTGATCAGGAAATGTACTTGATCGATATAGAGAAAACATATTCCGCGCGTATGACGTTCGAACTAGAAACGGACGAGGCCTTCAACATAGAAGGTCACTGGTTCAACACCGTGGTCACCGCTTACGATCAGAACGGAGACTACCAGAACGTCACAGAAGACTCTAATTATCGCCAACCTTACGACCTGGAAATATACTCCGTAGATGGAGACCTATTCTACGGATCATACAACGGCAACTATATCTCTGGCATATACGCCGATAATACTCTTTATTTCAACGCAGAAGTAGACCGCGGATATTCAGAGATCATCTGCCAGGTAATTGATTCACAGACTATGTTATCCTCTCAGGCATTCTACAATTCAGAGACTAATTATACTGATGTGTGGAGCGTCATACTGAAGAAAGAATACACCGAAGAAGGAAGCGCACCTGTGATAACATACGAGGATTTCTCAGGAGAATGGAACCTCGTACAAGGTACAGTCTACGACGGTGAATCCACTGAGACTCCCCAGGGTACCAAACTCAATATCACAGAGATCACCGGCAACGTGTTCATAGGTACTATGCAGCAGGACGTAGACGGTGTTCTGTACAATAAGGTGATCAAAGGTGTAGTCTACAGTGCCGAGACAACATCAGACGGATCAATGATAAACGGCATAATAGTAGATGAGAACGGACTATTCTGGCACATGTACATACTGAATGGAATGATGTTCCTGTACACCGCAACTGTGTCCGATGGGGCAGGAATGGAGGACACCCTAGTATCAGCCGAACGCATATACACTAGAGACGGCACCGGTATACTGCCAAGACCCGACCACGACTTAGAGGGCACTGATTGGCTGTTAGTTAGCAGAGAGATAATGACATCTAGCGGTGATTATTCTGTAGGATATGATGAAACTGTTACATTTAGTGTCATATCTCAAGAAAGGTCACTGTTCAGCGCCACCATAACCGATGGTGAAATCGTATTAGAAACAATGGGATATCTGCAAGGAGATACGTTTAGAATGATGACATCATCCGATGATCTGCCTAATATCAGCACAGGTATGTTCATCGATGACGAGCATATAATGATGTACTCGTTCTTCGAGGATGATACCACTGGAGAGTATCAAGCTGTTGTCAGCGTCTACGAAAAGATTTGAAACGCAGGGGCAACCGAGCCCCCTGCTTATTTTATCTTAAACCATAATAAATGAAGATATTGGGAGGATGGCGCCGTAATATCACGACGCCACCCATAATATTTCAATAATCATTCATTCTAAGTCGGGAGCTATGTACTTATTGTAAACCATAGTGATGATTATAACACCTAATACTGTGAATATAATCATGGGCACCGCGGCCGTAATGACTATATCGTGGACATCAACACCCGCGTTCATATCCGATATAAAATATGTCATTGTCAAGTGAGTTGCCTCAGCTATGAACATCGACAATGCTGCTACGATGAGCTTCGGATACTTCTTACCTGCTATGTACCACGCGATACCTCCGATCAAACCTGACACTATAGGTCCAATGGAACATGGTACTGCTGTAACACCACCCTCCATGTATCTCTCTATGCCGCCGATAAGACCTGCACCGATACCTGTGATCGGTCCACCTATGAGGCCTGCTACCAGCGATGGCATATCGCGAATGCTGATTATAGCAGAATTATAACTGGCAGACATGTAATGCGTCGCGATGATAGATAAGAGTCCGAAAACAAATATTATCACAAGACAATTCTTAGGCTGTAATTTACCATCTATATGTGAATTAAAGAATCTCGTCTTCGACAAAGCAAAAGTAAAAACAACCGTGATGAAGATCATGATCAACATCGATAATATCAGAATGAAGTAATCATCCATATTCATAATTTGGATTATATCCTCGTTACTATATATTGCTGGCTGAGGGCATGACAGACCAAATAGTTTATAAAATTTTGTAAAACTGATCATTATTTTCTAAATTTAACTTCAAATTAAATATTTTTGCTGAATGCCATATTATTCTCTGACAATCTGTTTATAAGATTTTCCGAACTTTTGTCTAAACCCACTATTTGAAGATCCACATTCCTTATTTTGTATTTCCTGATGATAGTATCAAATGCATCCACCGCAGAATCATCCCAAACCTGCATACTGGAAATATCTATGATCACTTTACAATCATGAACATGAAGGTCGAATTTTTCAATGAAACGTGTTGTAGATGCGAAAAACAATTGCCCTTTGCAAACATATGTCGTAATTCCGTCTTCTTCAACAACATCTACCGTTGTGTTAGATATTTTGTTAACGAAGAAAAGAGCACTAAAGATTATTCCACCGATAACACCCAATGCCAGATTATCAGTTAAAAGAACAATGGCAATGGTAGACACCATTACAAATGTATCCGCAAGCGGAACGACCTTCATGCGCCTTAAGGACTTCCAGCTGAAAGTGGATGCCGAAACTACGATCATGACGGCAACCAACACTGCCATAGGGATCAGAGAAACATAATCTGCTAAGAACAATATCAGGATCATCAAAAATACTCCGGCAACCAACGCAGACAATCTTCCTCTGCCCCCGGATTTGAAATTTATCATCGTCTGTCCGATCATAGCACCTCCGGCCATACCACCGAAAAATCCAGATACAATGTTACCCAACCCCTGACTGGCACATTCAACGTTTTTATTACTGTTCGAATCTGTCAGATCATCGAGCAATTTAGCGGTCAACATGGACTCTACGAGCCCCACGACCGCTAATGATAGAGAATACGGAAGGATTATCAAAAGGGTTTCAAAAGTGAATGGTATATTTGGCCAGGCCAATGCCGGGAAAGAACTGGAAATATTACCTATATCTCCGATTGTTGTGACACTTATACCTGTTATTATCACAAATGCGGTTATGGCTATTATGGCAATGATCGGAGCAGGTATCGTCTTGTTGATCAATGGAAATAAACATATTATCGCAATGCCCACGGCAACCAGTGCCACCATCACCATGCTACCATCAGAAAAATAAGTTAATTGTGATTTGAAGATCATTATTGCCAAAGCGTTTACAAATCCTAACATGACAGGTTTCGGAATGAATCTTATCAATTTTCCTACTTTACCCGCACCTAGAACCATCTGAATACCACCTGCTAGAATTGTCGCTGCCAACATGTATTCTAACCCGTAGTCCTTTACCAGATCTATCAATATGAGCGCCATTGCACCGGTGGCTGCAGATATCATACCCGGCCGTGCCCCTGTGAGAGCCGTTACTATTGCTATGCATACAGAGGCATAAAGCCCGACCATGGGGCTCAATCCTGCTAATAATGAGAACGCTACAGACTCGGGTATCAGAGCTATAGCGACCACGATTCCGGACAAAACATCCGCACGAACGTTTCCAGACCATTCTTTGCGATATTTATGCAGATCCACCGACAAACTATGCCCACCCAAATCGAATAAGACGAATCTATACGTTCGAATAACAGGTCCAACACCACATGTCATTTAAAAATTTGGTTCTAGGAGTTTATGATTTTTACGCACAAAATCATAAAGAACTTTCAAAAAACAATCATTCCGAATCCATTACAGATCCTTTGATCTTCACAGAATTACAACCCAATGTCTGATCGTATTCAAAAACTGCATCTATACTGAAAACTTTACATATTTTCTCTGAAACATTTGAAAACCAACCTAATGTTGTTATCGGGTTGTGTGCAATGATTAACTAACAACCTAAAGCCGTACAATACAATCGGCTCAGACTATGAGTAAATGGATAAAATTCAGATAATTAGAACAAAATATCAAATTCTAGTAACACGAAATAAGTATTTTTATATCAAAAGTATATTCCTCTTTCGGAGATATAATGAATAAAAAGATTCTGGCACTTATTACTCTTACTATTATGATTACTTCTGGCCTTGTCGTTCTAACAACTGGAACCTGCAACGATTCCAATGCAAGCACAGATGCTTCTTTCTACATAGAAGACTCCAACGGTAACATGATAGAGTTCGAACAAACTTCTAACCATGTGATTCTATTAGGACTTGGCTTCACATTAAGCACAATAGACCTCGGATGCGAGGACAAAATTGTCGGAGTTGATTATTATACAGATCAATACATGAAAGGGATAGGAGAGACCCAGTACAATGATTTAGATCTTGGAAATTATTTCAATGCTGACGGTCGTACACAGATTGCAACAGCAATCCTTCAAATGAGTGAAAATGGAACGTTTAACCTCGATACTGATTGGATAATCGCCCCAGGGTACTCATATATTGTCGGAAGTGGTGGACTGATTGAATTACTAAACGAGATTCTCGGAGAAAATAACTATAATCTGATAACCCTCGTAAGTAGCGCCACCAGTTATGACCAGGTAACAGAAGTGGTGGAAGATCTCAGTAAGATTATGGGTGTTCAATCCAGTGCTGTCGTGGATGAAATGCAAACCGTTGATGATATTGTAACCGAAACAATTGAAAATAATAATTTATCTGGTGCAGCTGCAATACAAATCAGTTCTTCAGGAAAAATCTATAACTCTAGCCTTGGAATGTCTATCGTAACTGAAAACTTAAATGGAATTAATGCCGGAAGCAATGGCGGTTCAAGCAGTTACAGCACAGATTACAGTGCAATATTACAAATGGCCTCTGCATACAGCGATACAGTCATATTCGTATCTGAAAGCTATAGCGACATCTCTGGATTAAAGGAAACATTGAACGGGTACAAAATTGTCCTTATGGAAAGTAAATGGGATAATGTATGTCCAGATGTGACGAACTGTCTATGGGTTATAGCGTGTGCATTATATCCGGATTATTTCAGCGGAGATGTCCCTACAGTAGATAGTGGTAGCAATGAAAACACAATACTATATCTCGGGGCAGGCATGGCAGTAGCAATTGCTGCGATAATAATAACCACGTTTGTGATGAAAAAACACTAATTAGATATGAAAACTTTAAAACTGAGGGAGTTAATGAAACCTAGAAAAGAACACACTCGTGCATTGATAGCTATTGCGTTCTTAACCATAGTCACTATAGTGATAATTTTACTCGATCTTTCTTGGGCAAATTGGCCCCTCAGTATATCCCAAGTTATTGATGTTTTAATGGGTGGAGGCTCAAGTGTTAACAGAACGATAGTAATGACTATTAACCTACCTCGCGTAGTCATGGGGATTTTCGTTGGCGCAGGATTAGCAGTATCTGGTGCTGTTATGCAGGCCATGTTTAGAAATCCAATGGCCTCACCGTACATATTGGGTTTATCCAATGGAGCTGCACTTGGTGCAGCACTTGGAATGGTTACGACGATACCCTTAATCCCTGTGGCGATCGCTGTACCGGCCCTTGCATTTATTGTTTGCTTTGCAACAGTTATGTTAGTCTATATGCTATCGAGAGTCGGTGGGAATATTCAAATAGAAACACTTCTGCTGTCTGGAATAGCTGTAAGTGCACTACTTTCTGCATTGGTGTCACTATTGACCTTCCTATCCTCTCAAGATCAGATGGAGCAGATAGTATTCTGGACTATGGGTAGCCTTTCAAAAGCTACATGGTCAAACCTAATGTTCGTAGTACCTGTAATTTCTATGGGAATCATACTAATGGCTACACTATCCAAAGAACTCAATGCTATGATGCTTGGTGATGCACATGCGATGGATCTGGGTGTAGACATACGTAAGGTTCGCATAATACTCCTAATATTCTCAACCCTCGTAATAGCTGCAGCCGTCTCCTTCGTCGGCGTGATAGGATTCGTAGGATTGATTATACCCCACATAGTACGTTTAGTGGTCGGCCCAAACAACAGAATATTGATACCTGTTAGCGCATTTGCTGGAGCCACATATCTGGTTATGTGCGACTACATAGCTCACAGTATGTACACGATTACAGGAGTTTTACCCATTGGTATAATCACTGCGATCGTAGGTGGTCCATACTTCATATATCTATTACGTAAAAGAAAACGTGAGGTTGGTTGGAATTGATGATGAACATCGAAAATTTAAAGTTCAACTACAATGGTAAACCTGTACTTAATGGAATTAATGTAGATATACGGGAAGGGGAAATATTAGGGATATTGGGACAAAATGGCTGTGGAAAAACCACCCTTTTAAAAAATCTTAACAAAAATTTAGTTCCCGACAGCGGATGTGTAATACTAGATGATAACAACTTGGAAGAAATGTCCAAGAAAGAAATAGCAAGAAGCATTGCCGTTGTACCACAAACAAATGAAATAAGATTTGCTTTCACTGTAAGAGATATAGTTTCCATGGGCAGAATGCCTTTTATGGGAACATTCGATGGAGAATCGAGTAAAGACGTAGATATAATAAACGACGCGATGGAAAAAACTGGCATATCGACTTTCTCAGACAGATATATAAACACCATGAGCGGAGGAGAACGTCAAAGAGTTATAATCGCGAGAGCGCTGGTACAAAATCCGAAAATATTATTGATGGATGAACCTACCCTCCATCTAGACATAAACACGCAATTCGACGTTCTTGATCTTATAAGTCAATTGTCTAAAGAAAACAAACTTACTGTTGTTATAGTCTCACATGATTTGAGTATGGTTGCAAGATATTGCGACCGTGTAATGCTGATAAAAGATCATGAAGTATATGCCATAGGAACATTAGATGAAGTCCTCACACCAGATAACATGGATACCGTATTCGGAGTCGACGCTGAATTAATAACAGATATTAAAACCGGAAAACGCACCGTATTCTTACACGGCTCCACCAAGAGACTTTGATATTCATATCTAACTAAACACTTTGATTCTCTGAACATTAAACCACTGATGAGTTTAAATTGGACATAATAAACCTAAAAAAGTAATACGGATAACATATTAATATGAACCTGGTATTACTGGAAGCACAGGTGAAATCATTCGTTCTAACGTCTTTCCGTTTTCAGCGATCGTGGGTCAAGAGTTGCTAAAAAAAGCACTGATATTGAATGTTATAGATCCTAACATCGGCGGAGTCCTGATCAAAGGTGAATGTGGAACCGCAAAATCAACTTCTGTAAGGGCCTTGACTGCACTTCTACCTGAAAAAGATGTAGTGGTCGGTTGTTCCTTCTGCTGTGATCCGAATTCACCGAAGAATATGTGTGAATCGTGTAGATCCAAAGTAGATTCACTCAAAATCGCCAAAAGAAAAATGCAGGTTGTAGAGCTTCCTGTGTCTGCAACAGAAGACAAGGTCGTAGGTTCACTGGATATCAGCGCTGCTATCAAAACCGGTGACAAAAAATTCGAGCCCGGAATCCTTGCAAAAGCAAATGGCAACATCCTTTATGTTGATGAAGTGAATCTTCTGAACGACCATATCGTTGATACATTGTTAGATGCAGCCGCGATGGGAATCAATACTGTTGAAAGAGAAGGCGTCTCTTTCTCACATCCTTCTGATTTTATCCTGGTCGGAACTATGAATCCTGAAGAAGGAGAACTAAGACCTCAACTCTTTGACAGATTCAGTTTGTGTGTTTATGTCGAAGGCATAGCCGATACAAAATCCAGGATCACCATCATAAAACGTCACAGAGAATATCTTGCAGATCCTGAAGCGTTCGTTCTTAAATGGTCCAAACAAGATAAAGAGATATCAGATAAGATCGTCAATGCCAGAAATATCCTTAATAATGTGGATCTGACGGATCCTATGTTGGAACTTATCGTTAATACTTGTATTGATGCGAACGTCAGCGGGCACAGAGCAGACATCGCGATGATGAATACATCTGCAGCTATTGCCGCATATGACGGAAGAAAGGATGTGAACGAAAACGATGTGCGTGAAGCCGCGATACTCGTTCTAACACATCGTACAAAAAATCCTCCGAAGTATGAACCGTCTAAAAAAAATAACAATAAAGACAATGATGAAAACAATTCCAATAAGAATCAGAACAACAAGAGCAAACGAGATAACAAGGAAGAATCACAGCATAATAATCAAGATGAATCCAAAAACGATCGAAATAAATCTGATTCCTCTGTAACCGCGCAATTCAAAGCTGGAGAAGAATTCAAAATTAAATCTACTGCGATCAAACCTGTGATAAAAATAGATGATATCGTCAGAGACAGCTCCGGTCGCAGAACAGAGACAGAATCCACAAACGGAAGATATGTCAGTTACAGAATACCTGTAGAAAAACCTCAGAGTATAGCACTGGATGCAACAATAAGAAATGCTGCTCTGAAACAAAAGAACAGATCCGGCGATGTGTCCATTATTATCGAACCTGAAGATATAATGGAAAAAATAAGAGTGAGAAAATCTGAGAATCTAATAGTTTTTGTCGTAGATGCCAGCGGAAGCATGGGCGCGGAACAGAGAATGACCGCAGTCAAAGGTTCAATACTTTCCTTATTAACTGATGCATATCAAAAAAGAGACAAGATATGTCTCATAACATTCAGAGGGAACGAGTCGACGATCATCGTACCTCCGACTAATAATATTGACCTCGCTAAAGCACAGATGAAAGATATTCCCACTGGTGGCAAAACACCGCTGGGTGACGGATTAACGGTTGCATACGACCTTATAAAGAGAGAGATGAACCGCGACCATGAAATCAAGCCCATAATGGTCATAATCTCGGACGGAAGAGGCAATTCCTCTATATCTGGAGTAAACCCACAGGAAGAGATCTCATACATTTCTACGATGATAGTGAAAGACAAGATCTGCAGTATTGTACTCGATTCAGAATCCGGTTTCGTCATGCTTGGTTTCGCCAAAAGACTTGCCGATATGCTTAATGCGAAATATCTAAAATTGGACACCATCAGATCCGATCTCAAAAACCAGCTAGCAGCAATATGATCGGTTTAAACCATCTACATATCTTGAGGAAATTAAGAGATGACAAACAAAATTAAGATCACAGTCATAACATGGGATACATACGAAGTACTTATCAAAACAGCTGCCGAACACTGTGACATAGATCTTGATTTTTATTCAAGGCATTATTTTGAAACTGATCCGACAACACTGTCCAAAGCAATAGCCTCTATGAACAACTCAGATATCATAATACTCAATCAAACCAGACAGCCGTATTGGAACGATATACTCTATGAGGCCCAAAAAATTAAGGATAAGAAAAAACTGATTTCCATGGGTGTAGACCCTATGGATTGGGGATTAACCTCTGTAGATCCGAAAATTGCTATCGAATGCTACAAATATCTTACCAATAACGGCGAAGAAAACTGTTGCAGACTGATCAACTATCTAAAAAAAACATTAATGGATATAGACGTGGAAGTACTTCCTCCGTACACAATACCGTGGCAGGGGATCATCCATTACAAAAACCCGGAACACTTATTCGAGACTACTGAAGAATACATGAAATGGTATAAGGGCGACCCTTCTAAACCGTGGGTCGGGGTCTTAGCGTCCAGATCATGTTGGATAACCGACAGATGCAGAGTCGAAGGTCAGGTCGCAAAGGATCTGGAAGAATCGGGCGCCAATGTCATTCTCGTTATCAGTATGTCGACACATAATGATGACCGCGGATCAATAGATATCGCAGAGGCCATAGAACGTTATCTGGTAAAGGATGGCAAACCCCTTGTGAATGCCATAGTAAAAACTATGGGATTCATGATAAACAGAGGAAGAAAAAGTGAAGACGAGATAAAAGCCTCTGATGTAAAGATCGATCTCCTCACTTCTCTGAATGTCCCTGTATTCCAACCTATAATCGCAAGCAATATGACAGCTGAAAAATGGAAGACCGTATCCGGACTTTCAACGGACATCTCGTGGAGCGTGGCACTTCCTGAATTCGAAGGTCTCATAGAACCTATGATATTGGGATGCGCGAGAGCCTCCGATGACAGCGAGTACGAACGCGTCGTATTTCTGGATCGCAGCAAACATCTTGCAGAACGTGTTATGGCCCGCATAGCCCTTGGAAAAAAACCTGTAAGGGATCGCAAGATAGTATTCTTCCTTAACAATCACCCATGCTCTGGTCTTGAGGCCAATGTGGGTGCCGCATCTCATCTCGATACTCATCAGAGTATGGTCAAAATACTCAATGCCATGAAAGATGCGGGATATTCTATCACCAATATACCGAAAAACAGCAAGGAATTCATCGATACCATCTTGGAACGCAAAGCTCTTTCAGAATTCAGATGGACTACCGTCCAAGAAATGAAAAAATGTGGCGGAGTCATTCATATGATGAGCGTTAAAGAATATGATGAATTCTTTAGAACACTCAGCAAAGAGATACAGGATGATGTCATAAAAACATGGGGAGAACCTCCCGGAACCGGAATGGTACTGGACGACGAGATAATGATCACCGGCGTATCGTATGGAAATGTGATGGTAGCGGTACAACCGAAAAGAGGATGTTTCGGTGCAAGATGTGACGGTGGAGTATGCAAGATCCTTCATGACCCGCTGTGTCCTCCTACGCACCAATATCTCGCTTCATATCACTATTATGAAGAGATATGGGGATCAGATGCTGTAATTCACGTCGGAACACACGGAAATCTGGAATTCCTTCCGGGGAAAAGTGTTGGTATGACAAAAGACTGTTATCCTGACATAGGCATCGGAAAAACACCGCATATATACATTTACAACTCGGATAACCCACCAGAAGGAACGATTGCCAAAAGAAGATCATATGCGACCCTGATAGACCATATGCAAAGCGTCATGACGGCAAGTGAACTGTATGATGACTTCTCTAGACTAGAGGAGACACTAGCTCAATACGACTCAGCACGCAGCGATCCTTCTCAAAGCCATCAACTGCATCATATGATCCTTGAAGCAGCCGATACCGCTAACCTCAAAGAACTTGGCCTTACCAATGATACACCTCTTGACGAATGCGTAAGGCTTTGTCATGAAGCACTTTCAAAAGTAAGGAATTCCCAGATGAACCTTGGAATGCATGTATTCGGAGAACTTCCAGAAGGCGACAGACGTACAGAATTCATCAACAGCATAATGAGATATGATTCAGGACACGGGAGCATACGCGACCTTGTGGCAGATATAATGGACCTCGACCTTACTGAATTGTATGCCGCACAGGGGGACCTCAATGATGAATTCAACATATCCAACGGTGCTCTGATAGAGGATATCGGAAATAAGACCCGGGACTTCATCGGACATATCCTTAACGAGAAGGATGCAAGTCATGCGTTCTCCGACATAGGGCTCTCACCGAACAAATTACAACGCGATGAGATGGAAAAATACATTGACACCATAAAAGAAATCGACGATCGTGTCAACAGATCTATTGAAATAGAATCATTTTTAAATGCTCTAAACGGACACTACACTCCGCCCGGACCATCCGGAGTCATCACAAGAGGGAGAGCAGATATACTCCCTACCGGAAGGAATTTCTATTCTCTGGATCCGTTCAGCGTGCCTACCCGCGCAGCATGGAGGGTCGGGATAATGCTTGCCGACAGTCTTCTTAAAAAATACTCAGAGGAAACAGATACGATTCCGGAAAATGTCGCATTCTTCTGGATGTCGGGAGACATAATGTCGGCCGGCGGAGAGGTGATGGCACAGATCATGTACCTTCTGGGTGTCAGACCGATATACGATTCAGCAGGACATGTGAAAAAATTCGACATCATTCCGTTATCCGAACTGAACCGCCCACGCATAGATGTTACCGTTCGTACATCCGGTATCTTAAGGGACATGTTCATAAATTGTATCGATCTTATTGACTCTGCTGTTAAGACCGTATCCGAATTGGACGAACCATCTGAGATGAATTATGTAAGAAAACATACATTGGGTTCGATCAAGAACGGGACTGCTCCTGTAGATGCGACAGCACGTCTGTTCAGTGCCCCTCCGGGATCGTACGTATCCGGTGTTAACCTCGCAGTCTACGCAAGCTCATGGAAAACAGAAGAGGATCTCGCCAAGATCTACATCGCAACGAATGGATATGCCTATGGAAACGGCCGTAACGGTGAAGCTAAACACGAACAATTTGCAGAGAACCTCTCCACAGTATCGATAACATACAATAAGATCCATTCTGACGAACACGATCTTCTAGGATGTTGCTGTTATTTCAGCAATCAAGGAGGTCTTACAGCAGCCTCTAAATACATGTCCGGAAAAGATGTTAAATCATATTTCGGAGATACGAGAGAACCCAAAGATGTGAATGTCCATACACTGGCGGATGAGTTAAGAAGAACCGTCAGGACAAAACTCCTAAATCCTGCATGGATCGAGGGGATGAAAGAACATGGATACAAAGGTGCCTCCGACATTATGAAAAGGGTCGGCAGAATCTATGGATGGGAAGCATCTACGCAGGTTGTAGATGATTGGGTATTCGATGATATCGCTTCAAAATTCGTTAATGATGACGAAATGAAAGAATTCTTCAAAGAAAACAATCCCTACGCTCTCGAAGAGATCACACGCCGCCTTCTGGAAGCTGAACAAAGAGAACTCTGGGATGCAGACGAACAAACTCTAAATGCCCTACGCAACAATTACGTTGAAATAGAATCGTGGCTGGAAGACCTCGCCGGGGAAGGAGAATTCCAAGGCGGAAACGTAGACATAATAACATCTGATGAAGTAGAAAATTGGAATAAGAACATCGCACCGATAATCAACTCCATTCATAAACATAAACCGGATAACTGAGAAAGTGATCGATTGACGGACATATTTACATCAAAACTATCTAAAAGTTATGAAGATGTTCTGGCAGTTGATTCTCTGGATCTCAGAATAAATGGTGAGATCTACGGTCTCCTGGGCCCTAATGGATCTGGAAAGACCACCACAGTCAGTATGCTCACTACCTTACTGTCCCCTTCGTCAGGAAGTGCACAGATATGCGGACATGATGTCACAACTGAACCGAAAGCCGTCAGGAAATGCATAAGCTATGTGCCTCAGTATATGGCGGTGGATATTCGACTAACGGGAAGGGAAAATATAGATTTTTATGCAAAATTATACGGAATAAGAGATAAAACCGAAAGAAAAAGACGCGTAAACTATGCATTGGATATCATGGACCTCAACGAACGTGCCGATGATCTTACCAAAACCTATTCCGGCGGAATGCAAAGAAGACTGGAACTGGCTCAGGCACTGACACATCAACCGAAAGTATTATTCCTTGATGAGCCGACCGTGGGCTTGGATGTCATTGCAAGAAAAATGATATGGGAACATATCTCAAATCTCAAAAAGAGCGGTATAACGATTTTTGTTACCACCCATCAAATGGAAGAAGCAGAAAGATACTGCGACCGCGTCGGAATACTGAAAAAAGGAGTTGTTATAAAAGAAGGCACTCCTTCTTATCTCAAATCTGCTTTAAAATCCATTATCACCATCAAATCTGATGGAAAAATGCCAAACATCCTCCCAGATAATGTTGACTTCATAGGAAATGAGAATGGAAGTGTCGTATATGCATCTGATAACGGAGCAGATATACTTCCTTCATTGATCAAAAAATATGATGAAGCGGGAATTCATGTATATTCATCCATGGTACGTGACCCTACTTTAGAGGATATCTATCTGATGTCTGTGGGTACAGAGGCGGCAGATACAGAACAGTTCAACAGAGCGCAGATCAGAAGAATAATAATGAAAGGCTGAACATGTATAGATTTGCAACATATGTTTGGAGAGATACGATAAGATGGAAGAGAGCTCCGCTTAATGTTCTGTCAACCTTGGTCATGCCTGCCACGTGGCTGATATTCATGGGATTGGTCATGCCTGTTAAATATGACAATTATCTGGATTTCGTTACTCCCGGTATTCTCGTTCTGACAATGCTTACATCAAGCCTAGGGGCAGGATCTTCGATAATGTTCGATAAGACTTTGGGATATCTTAACAAATTCCTTGCTCTTCCGTCGCCGAGAGAAAGTATTCTTATCGGAAAAATAGTATTCATAACAATCAGAGGATTACTACAATCAACGGTGATATTGATAATATCAATACTGATTGGCGCCACGATCTATCCGATCTCGACATATATCGGAATGTATCTGCTTCTGACATTGTTTGGAATATCCATATCCGCACTAGGTACTACTGTTGCATTATACCTTGACAACCATGATTCTTATGCGGCATTCCAGGCTTTCGTGTCAATGCCATTATACTTTGCATCCACTGCATTGATCTCATTGGATGAAATGCCCACTGCACTAAGATACATAGCCGAATTCAATCCTCTTACATATGCCATAGACGGCCTTCGCGATATAGCTAAAGGAATTATTCCTACCTTTTCAATATGCTTTTTAATTATTCTTGCAATATTGATAATGATCATCTGCAGTTGGAAATTCCGTAGCATAACCATAGGATGAATTGCAAAAATGTGTGCCATGACATAAATTATAAGATAATACAACGAATGTTAAACCGAAAGTCTCTTTTATTGTGTATTGATAATCATACTTATGCGTTGGATGCTCCGCGGAAAGATTCACAGGGTAACAGTTACACAGACCCGTCTTGACTACGAAGGCAGTATCACAGTTGATGTTGACCTTCTGGAGAAGGCAGGTATTTGGATCGGTGAAAGAGTTCATATTGCTAATATCAACAACGGGAACCGTTTTGAAACGTATACTCTACCGGGAGACAGAGGATCCGGCATTATCGCACTTAACGGAGCTGCGGCGCACCTATGCAACGTAGGCGATAAGATCATAATCATGGGATACGAACTCACTGATGAACAGATCCATGCAAAAGTCGTACTTGTAGACGGTGACAACAAAACCGTAAAGGAATTCGTGTACTGACATGTATAGAATATTCTCAGACGGAGGATCCAGAGGAAATCCTGGGCCTTCGGCTTATGCGATAGTCGTTACCAAAGACGGAAGGACCATGCACGAACATTCTGAATTCTTAGGCGTCAACACCAACAATTATGCAGAATACCGCGGACTCATCGCGGGTATCACAAAAGCAATAGAATTGGGTGCTGATGAAGTTGAATTCGTAATGGATTCACAACTTGTAATCAGACAGATGAGAGGCGAATACAAGGTGAAATCCCTGAATGTCATGGACCTTTACAAAGATGCGAAGGCGCTCTCGTCACAGATACCGAAAGTAACATTTACAAACGTCAGACGCTCGGAAGAACTCATTCCGAGAGCCGACGCTCTTCTCAACAAAGAATTGGATATGCATACCTGAATCAGTTCTTTATGTATGAACCGATCTCTGACAACTTAACAACATTCTGTTCTCCGGTAACCATATCCTTGACCGTGACAGAACCGTGCTCCATCTCTTTTGCACCAACAATCACAGCATATCTCGCTCTTACCGCTGCGGCATACTTCATGGCCTTTGCCATTTTACGTCCCATGATGTCAATATCGGCTGAAACACCCTCTTTGCGAAGTAACGCTACAACCTCGAAGGCCTTCATTTTCATATCTTCGGAAACAGGCAAGACATAAGCGTCGATGCCTTTCATCTGATAGACGAGTCCTTCTTTCTCCATCGCCAAAAGTATTCTGTCAAACCCGATAGCGAATCCAGTAGAGAATACCTTTTCTCCGCCGAAAATCTCAGATAGAGTATAGGAACCGCCTCCACAGATCTGTTTTTCCGCCCCTAGTGCGGGTGCTTCTGCCTCGAACACCATTCCGGTGTAATAATCGAGTCCGCGTACGACACCGAGATCGATCTCAACGTTGAATACACCCATTGCTGCAAGGAAAGAGACCACATCTCTGAGATACTGTCCTGCCTCTCCTGGAACTGTTTCCAAGATGCTGACCGGTCCGACGGTCTCTGTGACTTTGAAGATATCATCGATGTCCTCTGCTTTCACACCGGTTTCCTGAAGTATCGGCCTTGCTTCATCGTAATTCTTCTTATCTAATTTCTGAAGGACCTCTGCTATCCTCTCTTTCGGAACACCTGCATCTGCGATCTTCTGCCTCAGAATGCCTATGTGTCCAATACGGATCTTATAATTCTTCAATCCAAGGGCCTTGATCATATACGCTGCGGCAGCGATCGCCTCAGCATCTGTTTCCGGTGTAGCACTTCCGATTATCTCTGCACCGAATTGGAAGAACTCTCTGTATCTTCCTGCCTGCGGCCTTTCATATCTGAAACACTGACCGAAATAGAATATCTTGATCGGTTTTGGATCGTTGCTCATACCATTGACGAACATCCTTATTGCAGGTGCTGTCATTTCCGGACGAAGAGCCAGCTCTCTGTCTCCTTTATCCTTGAAATTATAAAGTTCTGTCAGAACGTTGGGTCCAGACCTGAGGATGAACAGTTCAGCATCCTCAAAGATCGGGGTCTCGATCTCCCTGAATCCGAATGTCTGCACAGCATTTCTGAGAATACTTTCGTAATATCTTCTCTTTTCCATTTCATCAGGAAGAAAATCCCTTGTACCGCGCGGACACTGAATCATTAGATGGGGTATTTCAAAAAGAT
>JALNYB010000035.1 GCA_023230065.1 Candidatus Methanomethylophilaceae archaeon | reverse complement strand
TAAGAATTGCAACGCCACCAGCAGCAGTCAGACTGTTAATTGCAGTACTGCTGATATCTTTCATGATATCTTCTGCTTCTTTGTATTCGCTGGCTGTGATAACTATTCTGTATCTCGGTGAACCGATGTAAGTGATCTCTGCGTTTGCGCCGTCAGCAGCTTCAAGTCCAGCTATGAGAGCTGTCTTGATCAATTCTATTCCGTTAGGTGCAGAGGAAGTCATTTCGAGAATACCATCTATTTGAACAAAAGGTGGTGTTACATTCTCCTTGGCTACTTCTACGAAAGCAGTTGTCCATTCTCCGGAGAATTCATTGAGGAATTCTTCCGGAGAAGCTACGACAGATTCGAAAGAACTGTATAAGGTCTCATATGTTGCAAGAAGTTCGTTTCCGAACATATCATAAGCATCATCGATTGAAATGGACATTCTCTCTGCGACGATTTCTACGAGCTTTTCAGCTTTTTTCTCGTTCTTCCATTCTTGGATCTTTTCTCTCTTTTGGTGTTCGTTAACGGATTTTAAAGAAAGGTCAATGTGACCTTTTTGTGAATCTACACCCAGAACTTTACAGACGATCTTTTGACCTTCTCTGATGAAGTCTCTGATATACTTTACCCAGCCAGTGGCTACATCCCTGACATGAACGAATCCTTCTTTTTCGTCATACTCATCGAGTGAAACGAACGCTCCAAAGTTCTTCACACTTTTAACAGTGCAAACAACGAGTTCTCCGTTCTCGGGAAAGCCTCTGGTCCTCGACATCAGCCGACTACCTCAAGGATTTCTCCTCTGATTTCGCCGACGCCGCCTTTGGGCGTGATGAGAACAGAGTTGCATACGTGGCATGTAACCTGAGTTGCTGCTTTTCTGAAAGCGATCTGCTCGTTTCCGCAGTCGGGGCATTTAATTTTAATAAAATCATTTGTCATGGAATTCACTCCGTGAGTTCGAATTTCTTCGCTCTGATACATGTTGTGAGATGTGCTTTCTTGCAGGTTTCGCATCTGTATCTTATGTTGACCCTTTTAGTGGGTTTTTCTCTTCCTTCTGGCTTAGGCCTGGGGAAACCTCCGTAACCAGCGGTTACTTTTCTGAATCTCCTCTGACCCCATTTTAGCTCACTTGCTTTCTTCTTTTTGACCCTTTCCACATCGTGGATAGTGTGGGTCTTGCAGAATGGGCAATATGTCTTGATTGTTCTGGGCATCTTCATTTAAATCACCTGAAGCGAAACGGAACTAATATCGAGGTTGTATTAAAACCTCTCCACGTACTATTACCTATAATAGTATGAGGTATCAAAGCAAATTAGTGAAAATTTACTTCTCCATTTTTGTTATCGTACCGTTTGGATGAGATATCAGCACTACGGACGCTGTATTTAAAAATAGTCCGTTCTCTACAACTCCGGGTATCACATTTATTCTCGATTCGAGGAAGAATGGGCTATCGATCGATTGAAATCTGCAATCGTAGATGAAATTACCGCTGTCGGTTCTGAAGACCTCTCCGTTGATTTTTCTTAGAGTTGGCTCACATCCTTGTTTTTTGAGGGCAAATGCGGTACGGTTATGTCCGTACGGTACGACCTCTACTGGCAAAGGAGCTTTTGTTCCCAGTTTCTCCACGATTTTTGATTCATCTGCTATGATGATCTCTGTTACAGTAGCTGCTGCAACGATCTTTTCTCTGAGAAGTGCCCCTCCCAGGCCTTTGATGAGCTGAAGCTGCGGGTCAACCTCGTCTGCTCCGTCAATGGTCACATCTACGTGATCTACATCGCAAAGAGGGACGACATTGACACCATATTCTGTGGCAAGATCCTCTGTCTGAATAGAAGTGGCAACACAAGTGAGTTTCATTCCATTTGCAATCAGTTCTCCGATTTTTTTGATCGCAAATGCAGCAGTTGAACCGGTCCCGAGACCGACGATCATTCCGTCTTTTACGTAATCGTTAACTGCTTTCTCTGCTACGAGTTTTTTGAGGTTGGAAACATCATTCGAAGTCATTTTGGATTATCCCGATTATTCTTTCTATGATATAATCGTTTATGGCTGTTCCGAGTTCTGCTGAGGCTTTTGTAGTATCTCCGATTATTCCTACTGGGAAACAGACACTCGCATCCTTATGTACTACATATTTTTTTCCGGCGTATTTTCCGATAGGGCGTGAGCATCTTACAAGATCGGGGCGGATTGCTAGCACTCTAGAACTCTCAGCAAGTCCGCCATGTCCGTCATTTTTGATATCGATAAGTTCAGAGCATTCTTCCCCAATATCACAATCTGCGAAGAATATTATCTTTGCATTTGTTTCTTTTACTACTTTTTTACATGCTTCAGATACGGCGGTCATATGTCCGCTACCTGCATGGCCAGTGATAACAATGATTTTTCTGATCCCCTGTTCGTACAGAGATGTGAGCATATCGTAGATCACAGCTCTGACGGTGTCGAATGTGAGGTTTATTGTGCCAGGGAGATTTTTTGTTGTTGAATGTAAAGCATAGTTTAGCGGTGGAGCAACCAGTATGTTGTCCAGTAAGCTATCCACGGCGTAGGCTATGAATTCCGGCTGAATTGTATCTGCGCTTAATGGAAGGTGTGATCCATGAGCTTCAGTTGCACCCAATGGAATCATAACTATCGGATCTTTTTTTACAGCTTCCCTGAAGTCATCGGTTGTCATTTCAGCCATGTGCATAATCCTGTATGTCGATAAAAGATTAAATTAATGTGTGATGCCTTATGATGGATATGCGTTTAGCCGCACTGTATTCAGGAGGCAAAGATTCTACATTTGCCATGTATTTGGCGAAGCAGATGGGACACGATATACCTTATATTGTTAACATAGTTCCAGAGGATAAAGCGTCTTGGATATTTCATACACCAAACCTAAACATTGTTCCGCTCATGGCAGAATCAATGAATGTGAAGTTGATCCTCGGAAAGAGTACAGGCACTGAGGAAGGGGATATGGAAGGACTGAAAAATGCTCTTCTGGGTCTTGATATAGAAGGTGTTGTTACAGGAGCGGTCTGGTCGGATTATCAATGGGACCGTATGAACATCGTCTGTGGTGAGTTAGGTTTGAAAGTGATCACTCCGTTGTGGAGAAAAGATCAAGATATAATAATGGATGAACTTTTGAACTCAGGTATCAAAGCAATCATCGTAGGATGTTATGCAGAAGGTTTGGATGAATCTTGGCTCGGACGCCCTATAGATGCATCTGCGGCAAAAGATCTCAGAGCATTGAGAGAAAGATACGGCATAAGTGTTATCGGGGAAGGCGGAGAGTATGAGTCATTGACACTGGATTCTCCAATGCATTCTCATTTTCTTTCTATTATTAGTTCTGAAAAAGAATGGAAGAACAATAATGGAACACTTCATGTGAAGGAAGCAAAGCTTATTCGATGAGTGTTTTAAGTGCATCGGGTTTGAATTTTCTGAGCCTGAGTGCATTAGATACCACGGATATAGATGATAGTGACATGGCTGCCGCGGCAAGCATGGGCATTTCTGTGATCTCAGAGATACCGAATAGATACGGAAGTCCTGCTGCGATAGGTATGCATACGGCATTGTAGCAGAAGGCTAAGAATAAGTTTTCTTTGACATTTTTGAGTGTTGCCTTTCCGATCTGTATTGTTGCAGGTATGCTTCTGACGTCATTGTTCATAAGGACAACGTCTGCAGAGCTGATTGCTATATCGGTTCCCGTGCCGACTGCGATACCCAGATTTGCCTGAGTAAGGGCTGGAGCATCATTTATGCCGTCTCCCGTCATTGCAACATCTTTTTGTTTTATTTGAAATTCTTTAATGATATCCGTTTTTCCTTGAGGAAGAACACCGAAATGTACATTCGATATGCCTGCTTCGTGTGCTATCGCATTTGCGGTTCCTTCTGTATCGCCGGTAACCATGACAGTTTCGATATTCATATTTTTAAGGATATTCACAGCATTTTTGCTGGATGGTCTGATCTGGTCTTTTACGGCAATGAGTCCTGCGATGACGTTATCAACAGATATGTAAACATACGTCTTTCCTTCGGATGAGAGCTTGTTTGTCTCTTCTGAATATCTTGGGGAGATATTTAGAGAAGACATCATTTCAAGATTTCCGACAGCTATCTTTTTACCGTTTACGGAACAGGTTATTCCACTCCCTGTATGTGATTCGAACGATGTGTGAGCAGGGATTGCGATGTCAGAATTCTTCGCATATTCCACGATAGCAATCCCTATCGGATGTTCGGAGTCGCTCTCAGCAGATGCAGCATAGCTTAGGAATTCGTCCTTTTCCATGGATGTAATGACATCTGATACAGATGGATGACCTTCGGTAATGGTTCCTGTTTTATCCAATATCATCACATCTATTTTTCCGGATCTTTCAAGTGCCGATGCGGTCTTGAACAATATTCCGTATTGGGCTCCCTTCCCTGTACCTACGATTATGGCAAGTGGTGTTGCCAATCCCAGTGCGCAGGGACACGATATCACCAGTACTGATATCAGAATGGTAAGTGAGAATGATACGCTTGATCCTGTGAAGAACCATATCAAGCAGGAAGTTATAGCGATAAGGATCACAATAGGTACAAATACTCCTGCGACACGGTCTGCGATGCGTGCAACAGGTGCTTTAGTGCCCTGTGCGGTCTCGATCATCTTGATTATTTGAAACAGTACGGTATCCTTTCCAGTTTTTTCTACAGATATGCGAAAACTTCCGGTACCATTCACAGTGCCGTTGTATACAGTATCTCTGAGTTTTCTGTGTGCGGGTATGCTCTCTCCTGTAAGCATGGATTCGTTGACATACGATTCTCCGTCGGTCACGATTCCATCTGCAGGAATCTTTTCTCCGGGTTTAATTATGACGATATCACCGATAATTAGTTCGTCAGTAGGTATCTTGATCTCCTTTTCATTTCTGATGACGGTTGCTTCAGTAGGAGTAAGATCAAGTAATCCTCTCACAGCGTTGTTTGTTTTCACTTTCGATCTAGACTCAAGGTATTTTCCCAATCCGACCAAGGTTATGATCATGGCGGCAGAATCGAAGGCCACCGACATAGCATATGACCCCTCACCCTGTATCACCATAGAAAAGCAGTATAGGCTGTAGATGAATGCAGTTCCGGTACCCAACGCTACTAAAGTATCCATATTGGGGCGAAGATTGATCAAAGCAGGTATTCCCCGGATGTAGAATCCTCTTCCAGCAATCATAACAGGTATACAGAGCAGCAGTTGGATAAGAGTGAACACGAACAGGTCGTTATGAAATGGAACATCAAGGCCGATCATATGTCCCATAGCGTATACGCTCAAAGGTATAGTGAAGATCGCTGAGATTATGACATTTATTTTCATGCTGAGTGCAGTTTTCCTGTCTGCTTCCTCAGCGTCTCCGCGGATGACCGTGTATCCTGCTTTTTCTATGATCTTGATGATCTGTTCCAAATTGGTGACGGTCTCGTCGAAGATTATATTGGCAGTGTTGTTGCCGAAGTTAGCGGTACCTGTTTTTACGCCTTTGGCTGAACTTAATGATTTTTCTATGGTACTGGCGCAGGCAGCACACGACATACCGCCTATCCTCAGGGTGACCTGTTCCAACACCATTCACCTTCAAAAAAGACCATGTTTTACTTTGGCAGTGAATCCCGCATCTATGACTGCTTTGATAAGATCTTCATTCGTAACATCGTCTTCGCAGATGATGGTAGCAGTTCCTTTTTTTAAATCTACTTTGACATCTGAGACGCCTTTTACGGTACTTATCGCTTTTGTGACGTTATCAACGCACATTCCACAAGACATACCTTCAATTTTCAGTGTGATTTTAGACATGATAACGAATCATTTACTCATATTATATTGATTACCGTCTTACTTCTGATGACGCTCTATAGTTTTGACGATCTTGTCTATTTCGTGTTCAGAGTCCTTCCACATTCCGGGAGTCCATACTCTGTGAATATGCCAACCCCTGGATTCTAGATATTTTTGTCTGTGATAATCTCTTTCTCTTGTGGAACTCGACATATCATAGATGTGATCATCGCATTCGATGCCTAAGATGAATCTTTCGTTTTGTTTTATAGCGAGATCTATCTGATATCCGCCGATACCAACGTTCTTTTCGACAGTGTATCCTTTTCTTACAAGTGCATTGTAGACGCGCTCTACAATAGGAGAATCTCCTGCCACTATGGTTTCGGATCTCCATCTTTCGTTGCTGAATGAATCAAGGATACTCTTTGCAAGTTCTTTGTGATCTTGGCTGATGGCATCAGCATATTGGAGATATTTCTTCAATATTCTCGGGCCGTCATTCTTTGCGTTTTCAACGTCGAGTTCTTCGGGTTCGAAGGATGTGACGATGTGGATTTTCTTTTTTGCACGGCTGATAGCGACATTTAGACGGTTTTCTCCGCCACGATTGTTAAGCCATCCAAATCTTTGCATCAATCTACCATCTTTGTTCTTTGCGTATC
Organism: Candidatus Methanomethylophilaceae archaeon; assembly: GCA_023230065.1. Classification (GTDB taxonomy): domain Archaea; phylum Thermoplasmatota; class Thermoplasmata; order Methanomassiliicoccales; family Methanomethylophilaceae; genus JALNYB01. The sequence continues at coordinate 4,707 of JALNYB010000035.1, read as the reverse complement.
CGATAGAGAACATGATGACATCACGTTCATCTCCTTGCACACTCTCTATATTTTTGATGAAGAAACCGACATCTTCTCCGTTATCGAAACGTTTTATCTCATTATTGACAGTTTTTCCGAACGTCGGGTCTTTTACAGATTCCTCATCGATAAGGTCGTTGATCAGATCTCTCTGTGAGACGTTGAATGTGATTATTCCCACTGTTTCGTTATCTTTTCTTGTAATGAAGAATTCTTTGAGAAGGTTTACAATTTCCTGTGCTTCTGCTATGTTGGCCTTATTTTCCCAGAGACCAGTGACCTTATGGACTTCGATAGGAGGTCTTTCAGGTTGTATTACATTTGGTGAGACGTACAGTCTTCCGCCGTAGAATGCATAGTTGGAAAATGCTATCAGTTCTTCGTATTTGGATCTGTAATGGAAATTTAGGAGTATGTTGTCGTAACGTGCTCTTGCGAGGTCCAATAAACTTTCTTCCTCTAATGCTGCAGATACTTCGTCGTCTTCTCCAGTCTCATCATCGTCATTGCCGTATTCCATGCGGCCGGTACCGAGACTCGACGGACGCAACTGTTTATGGTCTCCGGCGATGACCACTTTCTTTGCACGGTAGATAGACGGGATGCCTTTTTCGACATACATCTGAGAGGCTTCATCGAATATGAGAAGGTCGAACAATCCCATTTCCAAAGGCATTATCTCAGACACTACTTCAGGCGTTAGAAGCCAGACCTTCACGCCTTTGAATAGTTCGTAACTGTAGCGGTTGAGGAATTTATTAAGGCTCCATTTACGTTTGTTCTCAATGATACGGTTGATATCTCCGCGTCTTTTGGATTCGGAGATGTATCTTAGATTTTCCTGAAGGGTCTCTTCGACCTTGTCACGCGTTAGAATCTTTTTTTCTTGGATCTTGCGGTCCATGTCAGCAATGATGCTGTCGAAGTCCTGTATCTCTTGTAGCAATGCCTTGTTGGCGGCATCGAATTTCTGAAGATGTGAATTTAGGATGAATTTGTAGATGTCGTCGTTGCTTTGAACGAATGAGGTTTTGGATGTTTTAGATATATTCAGTAGATTGTGACCGTAGAGACGTTCGCTGTCGTTCAGTTTGTTGTATACTGTGGTTCTGGCAGAAAACATCTCATAATCGTCCAGTCCGTCGAATATCTTCTTAGGATCATCAAGCACATTGGAGATCGTGCGGTCGGTATATTTGTTGAAATACTTGTCCAGCATCAGAGTGGCTTCGCGAGTGACTTTTCCTTTTGAGAATAATCTCGCAAGGAATCCTTTGCCCTTCCAATCTAACATTTGGTTTTCTAGGTCCATGAGATCGGCTTTCATCTCTCCTATGTTGTATTCGGAGAGATCGGTTTTCATCAATCCCAACCACGGGGTTTTATCAAGGCAGTCGCAGTAATCCTCAAAATTATTGGCCAGAGTGCTGTCACCATATTCTCTGTGAAGTTCTTTTACACTGTTGTATTTCAATTCGAGAAGGGCGGGGTCAATCTTATCTCTAAGTGATTTGTATTCTTCGAATTGGGCTTTATCATTGATATTGAGCCATCTGTCCATGGAATATAGTTTGTAAGGTTCAATACCGAATTCTCCTGGACTATACATTTTTTCTGCGATGTTAGACAGGACAGCGACATCTTTATCGATACTTTCCGATAACGGTAAGAGATCCGCACCAGTTTTTGGATGATTGATATCAAGCATGTGTGACAACTGTTGGTAGAATTGATCTTTATTACCCACGTCATCGATCATCATGCAGTATTTGGAAAGGCTACCCAATCTGGAGTAAACAACATCCAATGCTGTTTTCTTTTCGGACACCATTAGGACTGTCTTTCCGCTTGTTACGGCAGAGGTTATGAGTCCTGTTATGACCTGTGATTTGCCTGTTCCCGGGGGTCCCTGAATGACGAGTTTGTCATCACGGTTCACAGCTGTAAGAACATTTTCCTGTGCGCTGTTGAGCGAGTTGATATATGTTATGTTGACCTCCGAAGCTTCCAATCCTCTGCTCTTGAGTTCCTCGCCTGATAACGGATCAGGGAGATCTGAGAGGAAATCACCGATATTAAGATCCTTGACCAGATCCTCTAGGATACCATTGATCTCGTTTCCTGCAAGCAGATCATCGAAGTCTTTCTGTATGCTGCTCGAATAGGTAGGATATTTTCCTAGGACCACATTCTGAGTCATATTCAGGTCGCCCGGAAGATATTTGGGGAATTCGCCTACTTTGTAATCGATGAATGGGACTGGGTTGCCGTATGAGCATTTGATCTGGAGTCCTTGTTCTTCATAGAATTTTATTAGGTCGGCAATGAATGACTCGCCGGAATAATCCTCGAGTACGTTATTGGGGAGAAGGCGGTTCTTTTTGCTGAATTTTATGAATGCGGTTATGAGAGAGTTGTTGTAGATGACATCTCTCGAGTTGTCCATCGAAAGTGTTACCGATTTTGCATCCTTCTCCATGATGGCTGGAAATAACGCCAACGGAGCACGGACATCGAAGTCTTCTCCGGGAAGTTTCCCTTCAACAAAAGGATATGCGATATACAGATCATATTGTCCCTTATCCCTCAAGTCTCTGTTAACCTCTCTGTAGATATCAGTCAGTTGTTTGAATCTTCTAAGATCATCTTGACTTTTGGTAGAGTCACAGAGTTTGATTGAGCGTTTATTTCCGAATATCAGGCCCATGATGTCGATATTCGGAACAGATAAAAGATCGAAAGCGTTTTTCCTGTAGATCTTAGGTTGGAACAGAAGACGATTGTTCCTACTGATGTTGATGAGTTTTTTCTCAAGTTCTCTGAGGGTTTGGGCAATATTACTATCCATATTGGAGCCCCTGGCAACAGTTATTGCATATTTTTTGGTGACTGTAAGGAAATCATCACCATATAATTCCACAAATCTCTGTCCGATACCCACTATGGCAGAGAAGTCCTCGGCTTTTGTAGGAATCCGCTGCGCCATTTCGTGTAATGCCTCATCAGAACACACAACAGGCAGTCTGCCATTAGAATATGTACGATTCTCACGAATTGTGTCTCTCAATTCGAGTAATTCCGAATAGATATCGTCTTCTAGTCCCATCGGCCCTTAATCGCCTCCTTTAGATAATAACGTATCCTGTGCGCGGGAACCTATTACACGGAGTCGGACCGAGAGCATTAAACGTACATAGGATGGTAGAGGGTTATGGTTTCGGCAGGGATCACAAATCAAAAGACCGTTAAGGTCACCGGCGAAAATACTGCAAAAGCTTTGGGAAGTGGAGAGCTTCCTGTTTATGCAACACCTGCAATGATACAATTGATCGAACAAACAGCGTTGGAAAGTGTGAGGTCTGAACTTCATGAAGAAGAGAGTACTGTCGGGACATATTTGGACATCAAACATACATCAGCGTCTCCTGTGGGTATCGATGTGACTTGTAAGACCGAATTGATCGAGGTTGACAGATCCAGATTGAGATTCAAGGTTGAAGTTACAGATACCAAAGGAGAGGTAGGTACAGGTTTTCATGAGAGATTCATTGTCAAAAATGAGAAGTTCATGGGAAAGGCCAAGAGTAAATTGAGTTGATAATATGGTACTTCGTTCTCGTTATTTCTGTAATAAGTGTGGAGAAAATCACGATTTCCTATACGGTACGGCATTGAATTACGACACCGGAAGAGTGTTTAAGATACCTGAGAATTGGGGAACGGACAAATATGTTCGCCGGGATTCGCAGGAAGCTTTGAGATTGTTGGTATTGGATGATGATGTCGTTGAAGCAGCATATAATTTCATCCCTCAATGCGATGAGTTTCCAAATAAATACCTTTACAAGCACGACGACTTCATATGCACAGAGTGCCAATTGACAGAATCATACTTCTTCTTTTCACTCAAGAACAGAAACGGAGAAAGATTCTATCCTCATTACAAATGTCCTGCATGCGGTGGAAAGATGAGATTGGCCGAAGCGTATATCAGAGATAACGGCGCGGTACCCAAAAGATTCAGATGCAACAAATGCGGAGAGATCCAGTCAATGGGTGAACCGGATGAATACGAGTGTCTGGATTATCGTATAACAGAGTGTCTCAAATTATGATATTAAGTTTTCTTCTCATCCACAATATATGAAAGTATTACTGCAATTATACAAATGATCGTACCGATTGTTGCGGAGAATTGGAAACCGTTCAGGAACACATCAGGTGTGATATCCACGAAATTGATGTTCCCCGAATGTGCACCCATCGTGAACATCATAGCAAATAATGCAGTACCGATCGTTCCACCTAGGTAGAAGGTCTCATTCATCAGAGATGAGCCCATCTCACGGCTTTCGTCTGCGACGTTTTCAACAATGCGGCTTGCCATTGGTCCACCGCAGAATGTCCAATAAAGTCCCATCGTAACTGTGGTCAGTGCTAGAGGAATGATTGCGCTTTCACGACACATCAATGCCATTGTGGCACAAGATGTAGTTACGAATATGCAAGCCATCACCGAGAAGGATCTCCTCTCTGTGCGGTCTGACCATCTAGATATTGGGATGCAGAACACAAGAGTGATAAGAGAAGGTAAGAATAACCAGAATCCGCTTGCGGATGCAGAGAAGCCCATACAGATATTCATGTAGAATGGCAAGAGGTAGAACATGCCCATGTATGCAAGAT
>JALNYB010000004.1 GCA_023230065.1 Candidatus Methanomethylophilaceae archaeon | reverse complement strand
TCTGCGCATATGATGGTAACGAGTTCGCACCCTTTTGATAATTCTATGCATTCTTCTATGGTCTTGATCGAGACCTTGTGTTCTGAATGATTTATCAAAGTGCCGATCGCACCGCATCCCCTCACCATAGAGGGTGTGACCCATCCGGTAGATGAACCTGGAGCATGAGGATCCACATTCTGAGATAGAACTGGGATGTTCACATTCCTGGCCACCAGACCGAGATCGACCATAGGTGGACATATTGCAATCTTGATACCAGTTTCTTCGGAGACTGATTGACACGCCTTGGCGAGGTCAAGGGCACCACGGCCATCGACCTCGAGGTATGCTTTGAAGTTCACAATGATAGCTGGTTTTGAGATCGGTTTAGTCAATTTGCTCGAACCTCGAGGTCAGTTCTTTAAGCACTCCGGTCCTGGAAGTGTATTCCATTTCCTCAGCGCTCAAGATAGACGGGACGAATGGTCCCTGCGATCTCATGAATTTGCTCGCTTTGATGGAGTTTTCACGAGCAAGATCGAAGGTCCTGCCACCGAAGAAGTCCATAGGTACGTGGTTTCCTCCTTTAGATCCTATGGGTTCCACTCCCTGAAGCTTTCCTTCATTGAGTTGGAATCCAAGACAGCATATTCTTGGAGGTCCATCGAAATAGGTTGGGTCCGAATCGTCGGGTGAGCAGGGATATAATGCACCGATGTGCGATCCTCTCATCCATCCGGCAACAAGGAATGTTGTATTCAGGAAAGGCTGGGTGTATTCTCCCACTGAGGGAAGTCCGCTTTGGCAACGGCAAATACAGACGGGGTCGTCTTTTCCGATGTATTTTCCTGCTGTGAGATTGAGTTTATCTGTGGATACAACACAGGCGGGACCTATTCCAGCTCTTGATGAAATTCTTTTAATGGCATATCTGGATGTATCGCCCAGAAGTGTAAGGATGCTGAGTGTCTCTTCTGGGGATGACATCGTGACCTTCTTGTGGTCCATGACATCGTGAATCTCAATATCGAATCCTTTCTTGGCTTTTGCGTCTATGACCAGTCCTGTTGTTGTGAAAGGATCCAAGAATATCCTTGATAATGGAAGTGTATATGCTGAAGGCTCTGTTTTGTCGGCCATGAAGAATAAGAGTGGTTCTGATTCTCTCTCGACAAATGACATTTCCGCAGATCCTGGTCCTGCACCTTTAACGTTTCCGGAGAAAGCGTCTGTGAGGATATCCTGTCCTGCTGCGTAGAGTTTCATTGATTTAGCGATCTTTGTTGCAGATTGGAAGCATTCCCAAGCAGCGCTGTGGACCTCTTTATTGCCTTCGCCCTTGTAGTGGGTCATGTAAAGGTTGATATCGTCACCTACACGGGTAACGTAGAAATCTTCGATAATTCCCTGCTTTTGTTTATCAGCCAAAATATCTTTGGCTGTCTGAAGCATAGCGGGGTGCGGTCTGGAATGTCCTACAACGGATCCAACATCCGCCTTGATAATTGATACTGTTACTTTTTCTTCAGCCATGGATTCACCATTGTTGTATGGAACTGGTTAGTGTACGTTGGTTATTATAGTTTTTTGCACGTGCGCACGGATTTCTACTGCAAATTATATATCGTTTGCAGGATTACACGAGTTTGTTCATCATGACAGTCATCAGAGATTCCAGTAATATTGCGGTAAGCGACGGTACAGCGACTGTGAAAGGTTGGGTACAGGATATCAGGAACTTAGGAGGAATTTCATTTCTTACTCTCAGAGATAGGTACGGAACCATTCAGATAACTATGCCCAAAAAGAAATTGGATCCTATACTTTTTGACAGTATCACACGTCTTTCAAGAGAATCTGTAATTTCTATTACTGGTGAGGTAAAAGAAAGTAATCAAACCGCTCTGGGTCTTGAGATAATACCGTCGGAGTTTATAATATACAGCGAAGCTTCAACACCTCTTCCAATGGGTGTTATAGATAAAGTGAATGTTGAGATGGACACGCGTCTTAACAATAGGTTTATGGATTTGAGAAAACCAGAGATCAAAGCAATTTTCGAGTTAAAAGCCATTATGGTAGGATTGATCAATCATGCTGTTTCTGAGAGAGGTTTCACCAATGTCACGACACCCAAGATTGGTGCATCAGGTGCAGAAGGCGGAGCAACACTATTCAGTGTGGATTATTTTGGAAGACCTGCATTCCTTGCACAGAGTCCGCAGCTCTATAAGCAGATCTTAATGTCTACAGGAATGGACAGGATATATGAGATCGGTCCTGCATTTCGTGCAGAACATTCTAACACAAATCGTCACGTAACAGAATTCACATCATTTGATGGTGAGATGTGTTGGATAGAAAAAGAAGAGGATGTTATGGCAATGATCGAAGAGATCATTAACTTTGTACTTATCGGATTGAAAGAGAAGGGAAAGAAACAATTGGAGATATTAGGAAAAGAGATCAATATTCCTGCGCGTCCTTATCCTATCCTTAGATATGCTGAATGCCTCAAAATGGTCAATGATCACGGACTTTCTTTGAAAGATGGAGCAGATCTTGGAACAGAAGGAGAAAAGATCATTGGAGACATCATGTGTGAGAGAGGATCAGAACTTTATTTCATTGCAGAATATCCAGAGGCAGAGAAGCCGTTCTATATTATGGAAAAAGATGGAACTCCGTATTCATTTTCATTTGATCTTGATTATAAAGGTCAGGAAATATCATCTGGCGGACAGAGAGAGCACAGGTATGATGTTCTTGTAAAGAGGATGCAGAAGAAAGGATTGGATCCAAAAGATTTCACTTTCTATCTCGATGCTTTTAAATTCGGTATGCCTCCGCATGGCGGATGGGGTATAGGAGTTGATAGACTGATCGTAAAAATGCTCGATCTTGCTAACATTAGGGAAGCTATTTTATTCCCAAGGGATATCAGCAGACTTTCGCCTTAAACTCATTAAGAGAGAGTGCGTGTTCTTGCATTTCTCTCTTATTATCACTTTCGGTCATTTTCGGTCATCCCTTGATTTCCTTTTAATATTCTGGTTTTCATTTTGAAAATATGGCTCCGCCTGGCGACATCTACGAAAGGGAATTGAAATATCTTTTAGCAGGAGATCCCAAGATCATTGCAAAGATGATCAAGACGTGCGACGGTATAGAAAAAGACGCATACAATTCTATGCTAAGGGATCCCTTTCTGATGATCAGAGCGGCCGGTTCATTAGGTGTGGATCTTGTTGCTTTACGGTGGGATTTTTCATTTCCTATAGAGGTTAAGAGTTCGGCAGAGGATACTTTGCATTTTAGTAGAAATATCAGATTAGGAGAACAGGCAGATAAGATGTTAGATACATGTAACAGGTCTCATATTATTCCGATATACGCATTCAGGCTCAAGAGTGTCAGAGGCGATCCATGGAGAATATTTACTATTCCTTCAGATGAGAGATTGCGTGGACGTAGCGAACTGCTGAAAAAGAGGATCCCTAAGTTGGAAATGACGCCAAATGGTAATTATGTTATGAGGTGGAATGACGGCATGAAGTTGAGCAATCTGATATCATATATGGGGATGAGCGAATACAATGAGTGAGACGGCCGTCAGTACTCATAGGGCTCATCACGAAATCAGCCTATAATTCTCTTCATTCGGCACGCGTCTCAACACTTCATATCGCAAAACAGGTTAAACCTTTGCGTTAATAAATGTAGATATTGTTATGTACACATAATATAAATCCTTCAAGGTTCATAGTGAAACCATGTGGAAGCAAGTAGGCGAAGATTTCTGGAAGGAAAATCGCGAATCGAAAGTGGATGCCGTGATCGATACGGTTCAGGGCATTATAGATCAGGTCAAAAACGAAGGTGATAAGGCTCTTATAAGCCTTACTCAGAAATTTGACAAGATCGCACTCAAATCAATAGCTGTATCCAGGGATGATATCGATAAGGCCTATGAGAAGGTCGATCAGAATCTGGTAGAAGAATTAGAGAATGCAGCGTATAATATTCAGCGTTTTCATGAGATGCAGGTTCCACAGGATCTCTGGCTGAGAGAAGTAGAGCCAGGAATAACATTAGGTGTCAAGAGCACACCTCTCGAGAGAGTAGGATGTTATATACCAGGTGGAAGGGCATCTTATCCTTCAACAGCACTTATGTGTGTGATTCCTGCACGTGTAGCAGGTGTCGATGAGGTCATCTGTTGTACACCGGCACCTATCAATCCACTGACATTGGTAGCACTCGACATAGCAGGTGTCGATGAGATATATCAGGTCGGTGGAGCTCAGGCAATAGCTGCTATGGCACTCGGAACCGAATCTATTGAACATGTTCAGAAGATCGTAGGCCCCGGAAATGTCTATGTCACTGCAGCAAAGACATTACTTCGTAACAAGGTGGAAATTGATTTTCCTGCAGGACCGAGCGAAGCAGGTATTATAGCAGATTCTTCGGCCAATCCTGAATTTATGGCGGCAGATCTCATTGCACAGGCAGAGCACGACCCGTCGTCTGCATGTATTCTTGTAACCGATGATAGAACACTTCCCGATAAAGTATGGAAATTTATGGAAGCCATGATTGCGAATGCACCTAGAAAAGATATCATAAACAAGGCACTCGAGAATTCAGGCTACATATTATGTGATGATTTGGATCTAGCTATTGAAACGATGAACGGCATTGCACCAGAGCACTTATCGATTCAAACTACAAATCCACTGGATACACTTTCAAAGGTAACTAACGCGGGTTCTATCTTCGTTGGACCTTTTACGCCTATCGCAGCCGGAGATTATGCTTCAGGAACGAATCATGTATTGCCAACAGCGGGACACGCTACAACGGCATCGGGACTGAATGTAGCGCACTTCCGTAAGACGTCTACAGTTCAGATGCTTACAAAAGAAGGTCTCGCATCGTTAGCGCCAACCATCGAGACACTCGCGACCGCAGAGGGACTTCACGCACACTGTGAATCTGTCAAAGTAAGGAAGCCTTTTGAAGAGGACGATTACTGATAGGGGAAATAAATGGATAAAGAGATAGATCTTTACGACCACTCCCTGTATATAAACAGGGAGATGTCCTGGCTTGAGTTCAATAGGCGCTGTCTCACAGAGGCTGATGACGAATCCAATCCGATATTGGAAAGAGTGAAGTTTTTAGCTATTGCATATGGAAATATGGACGAGTTCTATATGATACGTGTTCCTGGTATCATGGTTAATGGACAGAAGGACAATCTTACTAATATTGGTCCAGATGCTTTCCCTGATGTAGAGAAGTTTGTAGAGATATTCAATAGTAAAGTAGGGAGCCTTATCGGCGGATATGAGTCTTGTTGGTTCAATTTGCGTAAAGATCTGGCATCCAAGGGGGTCAGGATAAATGATATCGGTTCGTTGTCAAAGGAGCAAAGGGCATGGGTCGATGATTATTATAAAGAAAGAGTGCATGCATTGCTAACACCTCTTGCTTTGGATATATCGCATCCGTTTCCGTTCATTTCCAATAATTCGTTAAATGTAGCTGTTAGAGCTAAGAAAAAGGACGGAGAGTATATCTATGCAAGGATTAAGGTCCCCAATGGAATACTTCCTAGATTCGTTAAGATACCATCAGAATCTGCAGGTATAGATTTCGTTCAACTCGAGGACATAGTCAAAGTGAATATCGTGAAATTGTTCCAAGGCGTTGAAGTATTAGGGGCATATAATTTCAGAGTGACTAGGAATGCAGATGTCAAGGTCACCATCGATGAGGCTTGCGATCTTATGTCTGCCATAGAGACGTCTCTTGATTCTCGTGATATGGGATTTCCGGTCAGAATGATGGTCGAGGAGACCATGCCTGCGGAGATGATCTCTCTGTTCGGAAGGAATCTGAAGCTAGATTCACATCAGATCCACAAAGTATCTGTGGGGGGAATGCTCCTTACAGATCTCTGGCAGATCGCCAATCTAAATCTTCCGAAATTAAAGGAGAAGGTATTCATACCGTATACCCCACCTGAGTTCGGTGAGGATTTCAATATATTCGATACGATCAAGAAAAAGGATTGGATACTTTTTCATCCTTACGAATCATTCGATATTATCATACGTTTTCTGAATTCTGCAGCAAGCGATCCAAATGTACAGAGCATCAAAATATGTCTGTATAGGATTGGAAAGGATCCCTCTATAATATATGCTCTCGAGAAAGCGAGGGAGAAGGGAAAGACAGTTTCTGTGCTCATGGAACTACGTGCGAAATTCGATGAGACCAACAATATACATCTTGCTAGGGAACTGGAAAAGATGGGAGTCCATGTTGTATATGGCCCTGTGGATCTGAAAGTGCATTCTAAGCTCTTACAGGTAGTTAGGTTGGAAGGGGAACACTTGGTAAGATACACACATTTGAGTTCTGGAAATTACAATATCAGCACTGCGAAGCAGTATGCAGATATTTCATTCCTTACTGCAAATCAGGAGATCGGGGAGGATGTCGGAGAATTATTCAATGCTTTGACAGGATTCTTTGGCCCCAGAGATTACAAGCATCTGCTCGTTGCGCCTATCACACTTAAATCTACACTTATCGAAAAGATCCGTCGTGAGGCAGATCTGCAGAGATCAGGAAAGAAAGGATATCTTGTCATGAAGGCAAATGGTCTCATCGATTCGGATATCATCGTAGAATTGTACAAGGCATCGATGGCAGGAGTTCATATAGAATTGAGCATCAGAGGTCTGTGTTGCCTGCGTCCGAGAATCAAAGGAATATCCGAGAATATACGTGTTACAAGTGTTGTTGATAGGTTCCTTGAGCATTCCAGGATATACTATTTTGAGAATGATGGAAACCCAGAGATGTACATGGGATCATCAGATATGATGCCACGTAATCTCATTGCGAGAGTAGAGGTCCTGTTTCCGGTTCTGGATAAAGAGATGCTCGTACTCATAAGGGAGAACATTCTCAACATCCATCTCGGAGATAATGAAAAGGCTAAAGAGTTGAAGTCGGATGGAGAGTATATTCCTGTTGTGAGAAAGAAGAGTGAAAAAAAACTGCGTTCACAGAAATGGTTTATCGACAACAGAGGCATCTGGCATGGTTGATAAGGGTGAGGTCATAGGTTTCATCGATATCGGAACGAATTCTGTTCATATACTCGTAGTGAAATTTTTCGAGGATTCAATGGGAACCCCCATCTTTCAAGATAAAGAAACTGTACGTTTAGGTCAGAATCTTTATAAGAGCGGTTACATCGACAGGGAGACCATTGATAAGACCAGACTAGTGATAACAAATTTCGTTCAGATATCCAAGAGCATGGGTGCGAAGAAAGTGATATCACTTGCTACATGTGCCGCGAGAGAGGCCACCAACAAAAAGGACCTTATGGATGCTTTCAAGATAGAAGGCACAGAGGTCAAGATAATCTCTGGGTTGGAAGAAGCCAGACTTATAAGTCTCGGAGTATTTGGTCCAGAAGGTCCGACCCAACAGTGTCTTGAGATCGATATCGGAGGCGGGAGTACAGAGATATCGCTTTGTAAAGGAAAAGAGGATCTTTATCTTGATAGTCTGAGCATGGGTGCAGTTAGGTTTGCATACGGGATAGGTATCGATCAGAAATCTGCACTATCATTTCAGGATTATGATCATCTGAGAAGACAGGTAGATCTTTTATCCTATCGTACTTGCAGGAAGGTACGCGATCTCGGTTTCGAAAGGGCTTACGGTTCATCTGGTACACTTATTGCTTTGGCAGAGATGTGTGCCGCTAAAAGGGATGGAGACGCATCGTACATGATGTATTATGAGTTGGTGGAGCTTATGAAGGAACTCTATACCAAAAGTGAAGAGGATAGGAAAGGCGTCCTCGGTATGAATCCTTCAAGATCGGATATCATCGTTGCAGGTGGTGCCATAGCTGAAGAACTAATGTATCTTCTGGAGATAGATAGGTTGGAGATATCTCTAAACGGATTGAAACAGGGGATGCAGGTGGAATATCTTCTAAACAATGGATATTCTGATTTTAACGTTAGGGAATCTTCCGTAAGGAATCTGGCGAACAGATGTCAGTATGATAAAGCACACGCAGAGACAGTGCAGAAGAATTCTCTGCTTCTTTTCGATCGGATGAAAGAATTAGGGATTCATAAAATGGGTGATGATAAAAGAGAGCTTCTCTCCTATGCTGCTTTACTGCATGATATCGGTGAGTTCATAAGTTATGAGAAACATAATATCCATTCTTATATAATAATCACGAATTCTTTCCTTCCAGGCTTTACAAACGATGAATTGAAGATGATAGGATTGACATCCAGATTCCATCATAAGAAATTTCCAGACGCTCAGTCGAAATATTTCGTCAATATGGATTATAAAGATATCAAGAGTATCTTGGAATGTTCTATGATGTTGAAGATCGCCGATGTTCTCGATAGGCATCGCAATGGTTCGATAGACAAAGTGGAACTCAATCTGTCAGATGATGTTCTGATGATAGAACTGGGATCTGAACGCGATATCAGCATGGAGATATGGAAACTAAATTCTATAAGGGAAGATTTCAAGGGCGTTTTCGGATTGGATTTCAAGATCATAAGGTCCTGATCATTTTAGGTGGGATGCATCACAGAACGGTTTGTTCTTTGATCTTCCGCATCTGCACAATGCAACGCGGTTCCTCAGTTCATATTGTTCATTGTTAGCTGAGATTATAGGTATTTCGCCTTTTACCCAAATAGGACCTATTGTCTTCACATCGTTGGTGACGGAAATCTCTTTTTTCAATATAGGTTCGATCTTTTCTCCGTTTATCACAAGAGTAAGGCTTCCGCCTGGACAATTTGCGCATTCCTGTTTCGCAACTTCTAAAGTTTTCTTATTTTTGATAGCAATTTCTATACGAGGATATGCATGGCAGAATCCTGCACCTGTACAGAGTATGTGTTTTTCCATCAATTTCACACCATCGCATCCTTCATGGATCAGACAACTGTCATTATACGGTTCGTCATCGGCTGTTTCAGTTCCGTCGAATTTGTTCACGTGTTCGCCGGAGCAGAACGGCATCGTGGAAGACTTTCCACATCTGCACAGGGCATAGACCTCGTTCTGGTTGAATTTTTGTCCCTCCACCCATTTGATGGCTTTTCCCATTGCATCTATCTGGATGGATTCTTCTCTAAGGGGTATATTACCGAAGATCAAATAGGGGCCGTTCTTTTTGATAGTTATCTTGGCATTTTCGTCTGTCATGTCCTGTACCGTAAGGATAAATCTGTTCATTCATTATTTATAAGGGTAGTTTGAAAAGATATTTTGGAGAATAGGCGCAATGTCGATATTTTACGTACTTTTTCTAAAAATTAATGAATTAGTCCTAAATATGAAAAATCGATTTTCTGATTTTCGATGATATTTAAATGAAAACGTTAAAAACCGTTAAAAAAATATTAATTTTTACAATGTTTCAAATATTGAAAAGAGCATCCTTGCATTATAGCAGGGAGCGACCCCTTGCACACGGTTTCGACCTGTTGTTCCCTGCTTCGAATATTTTGCTTTTCATTCTTTGACTGGTTTCATTTAAATTTGGTCTAAATCGTCTGTTAATTCTATGTAATAATCGTAAGGAGGTTTGCCTGAGCATCAAGGACAAAGGTTATTATCATTCAGTATTAACATGCAGTTTAGATCATCATGGCGAATACATCATTCTTCGAGGAGATGGCCGAACGCAATGCGGCAACTAGTACTACTGGTTTATGTTCCATATGTAAAGGGTCCAGAAAACTCTGCGGCAAAGATAGATGTCCTTTAATGATCAAATTCTATTCTCAGCAGAAGACAATGCCTTTGCTAGATGTCAAGGACCTTGTCGGATGCAGTCCACCAGCTGTCTTCGTGGGAAGATACGGTTATCCGAAGGTTGATATCGGACCTCTCGTGCCTCCGGAATTCGGAGACACTTCTATTTTGGACACGCCTGAAAGATGGTCTGGGAAATCGATAGAAGATATTGTAGATATGAGATTCAGGTTGGTTCGCGGAAAATACAGGATCGATGCCACGAATTTCAAGACCGCGGGTAAGATAGTGAATAATATTCAGGAACTCGCCCTTACAGAGAAGCCAGTGGAGGTTGAGGCCAATTTTAGACAGAGACCGTCAGGTCGCGTTATTCTGGATGATGAGGTGCAACCGTTCGGTCCTTCAGCCAGAATGGATGATATGAAGATGGGCAATGGAAGGTTCGAGCGGAATCTGGAGAAGAATTTCTATGATACGGACCTCCGTGCTACAGAAGCTGTTGTGAATGCTTACAAGAACGGAACGCTCATTTCAGAGATACAGAAAGCATTCTCAGTAGGTACCATGGGCGTCGATAAGAGAAGGCGGTTTGTACCCACAAGATGGAGCATCACTGCCATAGACGATATCATAGGAAAGGATCTTCTGAAAGATACAAAGTATTTTCCTACTATAGACGATTACAGAGTATATCAGTGGGAGCAACTGGACAACAGATGGTGCATTATAATGATGCCCTGCACGTGGAGATACGAGCTCATAGAAGCCTGGTATCCGAATACGACATGGAATCCGACAGGGCAGGATATCGATATCATCTCGGATCACGAATTCTATGAAGGCCGTTCAGAATATGCTCATATCGGTGGCTGTTATTATGCTGCAAGAATGGCATCCAATGAACTTCTTTTGAAAGAGAGGAGAACAGCAGGCGTTCTTGTATGGAGAGAAGCTCATCCAGGATATGTGATGCCGGTAGGCGTTTGGAACGTCAGAGAGAACGTAAGGCAGGCTTTAGAAACAAAATGTGCTCATTATGATTCTTTAGAGGGTGCTTTGGCACATATAGATCGCGTGATGGATATCAAGCAGGATACATGGATCAAGAATTCAGGAGTACTGAAAGATTGGTTAATACAAAGGAGGATCGAGGATTATTACTGATCTTATAGAATTTAATGATTCCAATTTGTGGAATGGCCCATATCAGGTTGTAGAGTGTAAACGTGCTCTTTCACCTTCGGGTCTTCCGGGTATAGATTATGCTTTGAATCCATATGGCGGATGCGAGCATGGATGCATCTATTGCTACGCGCCGGAGGTGCTTCATACGGAGTGGAAGAACTGGAGGGTTGTCAGGGTACGTTCCAACATCCCTAATCGTTTGGCTAAGGAATTATCTGGATTGAGTGGAACGATCGGTATCGGTACTGTGACGGATCCGTATCAATACGCAGAGAAGAGATTCCATCTGACTCAGATGTGTCTTGAGGTCCTCAAGGCTAAGGATATGCGCATACATGTGCATACCAAATCAGACTTGATTCTCAGAGACATAGGTCTTATTTCATCCATGAGAGGAGAGGTCGGCATCACGGTCACAGGCATAGACGATAGATATTCTAAGGTCACAGAGCCTGGTGCGCCTCTTCCTGGAAAGAGATTGGATGCATTGAGACAGTTGACAGAGGCAGGTGTCAATACATACGCCCTTATCGGACCGGTGTTGGATCATCTCGAAGGTCATGAGAAGGAATTAATAGATGCCATAGTGTCAACAGGGACCAACAGAGTGTACATCGATTCTCTCAATATGAGGCCTTTGCTATCTGAAAGACTGAGCAGAATGAATATCTCGGGTTCGAATATCGTGAAAGAGAATATACGTGTAGCATGCAGGTTGGAAGGTCTCGATGTTCGTGATGTGTTCTAAAAGTTTTGATTTGAAAAAAACAAATAAAAACTACAAATTTGCTGTGCAGCAGAAATTATTTATTTGTTATGTTATAATACGTTTATTGCAACCCAGATATGTGTCTGAGGTCTTTTCTAAAGTTATATGAAAAAGGTTTATTTTAGAAACCTTAATATAGAAGAACAAAATTACCCTAATCTATAGTTCAGGAGTATTTTCCTATGTACGGAAACGGAAACCAACCAATCATAGTGCTTAAAGAAGGCACAGAAAGAAGCAAAGACAAAGAGGCTCAGTTTAACAACATCGCAGCCGCTAAAGCTGTTGCAGATGCAGTAAGATCTACACTCGGTCCAAAAGGAATGGACAAAATGCTCGTCAATACCATCGGTGACGTTGTTATCACAAATGATGGTGTAACGATATTAAAAGAGATAGATGTTCAGCACCCAGCAGCTAAAATGGTCGTTGAGATCGCAAAGACACAGGATACAGAATGCGGTGACGGAACCACAACCTCAGTCATTCTTGCAGGAGAACTCCTCAAACAGTCTGAGGAGCTCATAAATGCAAATGTTCACCCTACAGTAATCACAAATGGATATAACATGGCAGCAGCAAAATCGATTGAGATCCTCAAAAGCATCGCGGTTGACGCGACAAAAGAGGATATTTTGAAGAAGGTTGCCATTACTTCACTTACTGGTAAATCAGTCGGAGAGGAAGAGAGCAAACTCGCAGATATCGTTGTAGAAGCATGTAAAGCCATAGAAGAGGACGGTAAGGTAGATACAAAGAACATCCGTCTTCAGAAGAAGGTCGGGGGTGTCATTGGCGATACTTACATGGTCCAGGGTGTAGTAATTGATAAAGAAGCAGTTCATTCACGCATGCCAAAGAAAGTCGAGAAAGCAAAGATCGCTCTCTTCTCATGCGGACTTGAGGTCAAAAAGACCGAGTTCGATGCTCAGATCCAGATAACAGATCCATCATCAATGTCCTCATTCCTTGCAGAGGAAGAGAATGGCATGAAAGAGATCGTTGAAAAGATCAAAGATACAGGTGCAAATGTAGTGTTCTGTTCAAAAGCAATTGATGAACTTGTTCAGCACTATTTGGCAAAAGCTGGAATCCTTGGATACAGGAGACTCAAGCAGTCTGACCTCGAGGCTATTTCAAAGGCAACTGGCGCGAACATTGTCGGCGGACCTATGGAAATCACAAAAGCAGATCTCGGTTTGGCCGGATGCGTAGAAGAGAAACTCGTCGGAGAGGATGGAATGGCATTCATTACAGGATGTAAGAACCCCAAGGCGATCACTATCTTCGTACGCGGTGGAACAGAACATGTTCTCGAGGAGATCGAGAGAGCTCTTAATGATGCAATCCGTACCGTCGGTGTCACAATCGAAGATGGAAAGGTAGTTGCAGGTGCAGGTGCACCAGAGATTGAACTCGAACTTAGACTTTCAGAATATGCATCATCTGTTGGCGGAAGAGAACAGCTTGCAATCGAGAAATTTGCAAAGGCAATGGAGATTATTCCATGGGCACTTGCCGAGAATGCAGGTATCGATTCAATTGACAGCATCATCAAACTGAAAAACGCTCATGAAAAGCAGAAGAACGGAAAGTATTACGGAATCGATCTTGATACCGGAGAGGCCGTAGATATGCTCAAAATGAATGTTGTTGAGCCCCTCAGGGTCAAAGTTCAGGCAGTTAGTTCAGCAAACGAGGTAGCTAACATGATCCTTAGGATCGATGATGTTATCGCATCACGCAGGTCGTCGTCACCTCCTCAGGGAGGAATGCCCGGCGGAATGCCCGGCGGAATGCCTCCTGGAATGATGTAAGATCATACTAAACTTTAATTGAGGAGGGTCACTCCTCCTCATTCATTAATTTTCATTCATATTGATTATTTTAGTCGTTTATGATTGTAATTCGTTTTAGAAATACTTCATTGATACGGGGCTTCTGAGAATCTTAATTAGGATTTTATTCTGTGATAACATGTTTTGTTGTCAAAAAGGATGATGTGTTCACATTTATCTTTTTAAATATATTGGAAAACGATACGGAATATCACCATACAATTTTTATACGTTAGTGTTAGAGAGTGCATATGGGTATAAACAGATTTTACGTCTGTACGATAGTTTTTATATTTGTATTGTAACGGGAGGATGAAATCAATCACATCTGTAGATGATATGGACGGATTATTTCACAGTGAGTGCTTATCGTGACAACTTTCGCAGATCTTGGAATTTCAAAAGAGGTAATTAAGGCAATGGATGAGATGGGTTGGACAGTGCCTACACCAGTGCAGGTGGCAGCAATCCCTGTCGGACTTGCAGGTCATGATCTGTTCGCTCAGGCACAGACAGGTACTGGAAAGACCGGTACATACGCATCTATAATAATGGGAAAGATCAGGGCCGGTTCAAAGGCACCAGCGGTACTTATCCTAACTCCTACAAGGGAATTGACCATTCAGGTCACAGAGGAAATGGAAAAGATCTCCAAATATACAGGTCACAGTAGTGTTTCAATTTACGGAGGAGTAAGTTTATCTCCTCAGATCTCAAAGCTTGAGCACGGTGTGGATATAGTCGTAGGAACACCAGGAAGGGTAAAGGATCTCATTATCAGAAGGGACCTCAACTCTTCGAAGATCACAATGGTGGTCTTGGATGAAGCAGATCGTATGTTAGATATGGGATTTTCAAAGGATCTTGAATTTATATTGTCGAAAATATCGAAGCAAAGACAGACACTTATGTTCTCAGCTACGATGTCTCCAGACATTAAACGCCTCGCAGTGCGTCATATGATAAATCCTGAAGAACTCCTAGTTTCAAAGGATAAACCTGTTTTAGATCTAATAAAACAGTATTACATAATTACCGATGTAGATTCCAAGCGTAATGCATTATGTACTATTTTGGATAATAATGATCCAAGGACCATTGTTTTCTGTCATACCAAGCGTAAGGTTAATCAGTTGACCAAGAAGATGCTCGCTGATGGATATATTGCAGGTGCTATTCACGGTGATGTTGCTCAGAATAAGAGGGAGAAGATCATCAATGCATTCAAGGATGGTTCACTGAACCTTCTAATTGCAACAGATGTTGCGGCCAGGGGATTGGATATCGATGATGTCACATATGTCATCAATTACGATATGCCTAACGATCCGGAGACATATGTCCACCGTATCGGAAGGGTAGGGAGAGCAGGAAAAGAAGGTATCGCAGTTTCATTCATCATGCATGAAGAGCGCAATATGATCAAACCGATTGAGAAACAGACAGGTATGACATTAGAGATATTGGATCTAGAGATCATCGAGAGACCAGATCCGATTATCATTAGACCTCTGCCTCCGAAGAAGTTTGCTCCTGCAGAGAAGAGAGGTCCCAAAGTACCCTACGGAAAGGCAGCGGGTACAGCAAAGACAACGTCAAAAGTGTCAGGAAAATCATATAACAATTCGGATTTCAAAAAGAAGAAGGATCCTGATGCACCAGCATCCATGGAGATAAATCTCGGGTGTTCTGACAAGATAACCAAAGGCGAACTTTGTAATTTTATCGTCAACAGTACGGGTATTCCGTCACGTGATATAGGAAGCATCATCATGGGCGAAAAATCGGCTTTTGTGGAACTCAGAAGGAAAGATGGAGACAACGTTGCTGCAGATCTTTCTGATTATGAATACAAAGGAAAAGAGATCAAAGCCCGTTTGATCTGAATGGGGTTTCGGGGAATTTCCCCGAATCCTCATTTATATATATTTTTTACACGCAGGCATTTGATGGCAGAGTTCTATGACATAGTATACGTGCATAACGTATTCCGCGTCATCTAACAGCGGATTTAATGTTGTTTCCCAGTCAGGGAGTTCTAAGATATCATAAATCAATACATTGTTTTCAGATATTTTTTTGAGATTCTTTTTTATGAATGATAATAGTCTTTCGTCTGAGATAAGATTGTTTGTTAGAATTGTATCATGATCTATTCTGATGATATTCGTTTTTGGGTTCTGTCTGATCAGTTCTTTTCTTACGATTTCCATTAATGCGGTGTTACCGCTCCGTTTGCGTCCAGCAAGCATTCTGTTGTTTGGGCCTTTAATGAAAGATCCTAATGTATCAATAGGGTCTGCGTTAGATGAATAGCAGGGTGTCATGATTATTCAATTATCAGAAATATTATGTTGTTCATTCGTATTTCGAAACCAAGATTTTTACACATATAGTTTCGAAAAATTGCAGACATAAATGTAGGTTTAATTTTTTAAAGTAATCTATCTTTGTTATGAAGCAGAGGTGAGGATGAGATCCAAATCTAAATTATTCAAAAGAATTCGTCAAATATTGATACTAACTATTTATATTCTGTATCTTCATTTGGTATTTGGATGGGAATCCAATGCGTGCAGCACTCTATGTAAGGGTGTCCACTGAAGATCAGGCCAGAGAGGGCTATTCACTGGATGCTCAGACCAAGAGACTTGAAGCTTATTGTAGGGTCCGCGGTTGGGAAATAGCTGACATCTATAGAGATGAAGGTTGTTCCGGCCGTAATATCAAACGCCCTGAATATATCAGGATGATGAAGGAATCCGACAATTGGAATGTTATCTTGGTTCTTAAAATGGATAGAATTCATCGTAATAGTGTGAACTTTGCACTTATGATGGATGACCTTCGTAAGAAAGGTAAGGATTTCAACTCAGTGCAAGAGAAGTTCGATACTACCACTGCAATGGGAAGATTCGTTATGGATATCATGCAGAGGATTGCTCAACTTGAAAGTGAGCAGATCGGTGAAAGGGTAAAGGTAGGAATGGTTCAAAAGGCCAAATGCGGTAACGGTGCGATGGGCTCAGGGCATCCTTACGGATATATTTACGAAAAAGGAAATTTGAAAATAGTTGAGACAGAAGCTAGGATTGTAAGGAATATCTATTCTATGTATGCACAAGGAACTTCTATGGAGAACATTGCTGTAAATCTCAATAATGCATTTATTCCTGCTAAGAAAGGCGGAAGATGGAATAGGCAGTCTGTTTGCAACATACTTCACAATTCTCTTTACGTGGGAATCATGGAATGGGACGGTATTGTTCGTGAGGGGCAACACGATGCCATTGTTAGTTTGGATATCTTTGAGGCCGTTAATGGGCCCTCACAGCTTTGTTGAGGCCCTTCTATGACTCTTGCAGCTTTGTATGTCAGGGTCTCAACCGAAGAGCAGGCGGAAGAAGGATATTCGTTGGATGCTCAAAAATCTATTTTGGAGGATTATTGCATATCGGAGGATTTGAAGATCTATGAGATCTATGAGGATTATGGTTATTCTGGTACAAACATCAGACGTCCAGGCTATCATAAGATGATGTCAGATATTGATCTATGGGATTCTATGGTGGTTTTGAAGATGGACCGTATTCATAGGAATAGTCGTAATTTTATGAATATGATGGATATGTTGACGAAAAAAAACAAAGCATTCATTTCTGCTACGGAAGCTTTGAACACAGAGAATGCATTGGGAAGATTTGTTCTTGATATGATTCAAAGAATGGCCCAGCTTGAGAGTGAGCAGATCGGTGAAAGGACATATATGGGTATGAAGGAAAAGGCCGAGACGCTCATGAATAATGAAAAAGAGAGTACAACCATGGGATTCAATGCACCTTATGGTTATATTTTAAAAGATGGAGTGTTAGTATCCATACCAGAAGAGATAAAGGTCGTTCACAAGATATTCATATATTATCTCGAAGGTGATACGATAAATATTATTGCATACCGGTTGAATCGTGAGAAGATATTCACCAAGAGGGGCAATCCATGGAATGTTTATAATATTAGGAATATCCTTCATAATCCAATATATTCAGGTTATATGCGTTGGGATGGGGTTCTTGTAAAACATTTCGCACAGATTGCAGTGAATCCAGAGGAATATAATTCTGTGCAAAGGATGATGTCCACGAAGGTAAAAGATCCATCTAAAAGAACAGTAAAATTGGTTCCAGACGATGATTTTTAAGTTATTGTAAAATAGTTACAACTACTCTTATTTAAAAGTATTTAGTTATAATCTGTATAGATAACACATCTTTCTGTTATTTGCATCTTTATGATTTCATTGCCTCTGGGTAATTGTTAAAAAGCATCCATCCATACTATGTTTTATATATACATCTGATGCGATTATATTGGCGAGGGTAAAACCTTATTGGAGGAAAATTACATGGTAGAATGTGAAAAATGTCTTGACCCAACAGCATTGGGTCTATTTTTAGTTGCAGTGGTATCATTACCTCTTGCTATTCTTCAGCTGTACAACGAAGGAGTTCCATCAGCATGGTTCTTCATAGTAATGGGATTATTGATCGTCCTTGTTGCAGTTCATGCATTTAAATCAGATAGCAATTTTGGATTTACAGTATTCATGCTTGTAGGTGCAGCAGTTGCATTGACAGGTTTCGGAATGGGTCAGTGGGAAAATATTGCATTTGCACTTGTGTTCTTCTTGGCCATAATATGGTCTGTAGTCGCAAAAACACCCAAGGCATTATCTGGTATCTGTTTGACAACAGGTTTGATCTTCCTTACTGTAGGATTATCAGTTGTTATCGGCGGAGATTATTGGCACTGGTTGATTGGAATTTCAGCACTTGCAAACTTCCTGTTGAACATCTATCTTTCGTTTGCATTGGCGCTCGAAGGAAAGATCCCCATACTGTAAACAGAGTTTACATATTGGAAAATTAAACCTTTTACATTATCTATTTTATCCGTAATATTTTTTTAAGAGCAATGTTTAAAGATATTGTCAACATGCAGAGGGACGATGAAGCAGGAAGTCAAGATCAAAATGATGGCATGGTTCATGGTATTCATCATGGTCATAGTCGTGTTCGTAGTAGCTGCATCAGCTTTGATAGGTTGAGATCGGTTGAATTTTAAGAGAACAGAGATCTAAATGTCTTATGTGTTGATCGCTGCTTTTGCAATATTCCTGTTCACATACCTTTTGATATCTGTTAGAAGACTTCCTACAGTCAATGTTAGAAGGGATGTCGCCGCATTATTGGGCGGCGTTTTGATGTTGGTGTTCGGTATAGTTTCACTCCGTGAAGCGTGGGATTTTATTGATTTCGATGTTATTTTCTTGTTGTTAGGGATGATGCTTCTTATCACTGGATTAGAATTCACTGGTTTCTTCGAGATAATTGTATCAAAACTTATCAGCAAGTCTCCGTCAAAAAGAAAACTTTTGATAATGATCATGTTGATCTCAGCTTTTCTATCCGCGATAATGCTCAATGATGCAGTTGTTCTCTTGTTCACGCCTATAGTAATACGTTGTTGTAGAGCATTGAAGGCGAATCCGATACCTTACCTGGTCGCGGTTTTCGTTTCTGCTAATATCGGAAGTGTATCAACTGTTATCGGAAATCCACAGAATGCATATATTGCAACAAAAGCTGGTATAGATTTTATCGATTTCTCCATAAGATTGGTTCCGCTGGCTGTTATATGTCTGGCGGTTGCAATTTTGTTTGTTTGTTTCTTTTATCGTAAATCAATGGATGAGAAACTTGGAAGACACACAAATCAATCTATTCAGGCGACGAGATCTGTTGATAGATATAGATTGTATTTCATGCTCATTCTATTGGTTGCCACAGTATTCTTTTTTGCAATTTCAAGTTATATCGGTGTCAAACTTTCTGAGATCGCAATGGTTTCTGGTGCTATTTCGTTACTGATTGTTATGACGAGGGGAACATCCAATGCGATTTGGGTTGTAAAGCGTATAGATTGGTCAATATTGTTTTTCTTCATCGGTTTGTTCATACTCATGGCTGGTGTAGTGCAGTCGGGGTTATTGCAAGAGATCGCCAATTTATTTCCAGGATTCGGGTATGGAGAGATACCAACTATAGGAGGATTAACGTTGTTCTCGGCCATTTTGGCTAATTTGATAAGTAATGTGCCATCTGTGATGCTTATTGGAGAGATGTTGCCTGCGGGGGATGTTACTCTCTGGTTGACTTTGGCAGCAGCATCTACTTTGGCGGGAAATGCAACTCTGATGGGTGCTGCTGCCAATATAATAGTTGCAGAAGAAGCAGAAAAAGTAGATATCAAGTTGAATTTCTGGAAATATATCAAAATAGGAATTCCGATGTCTGTTATCACTTTGATAATTACAATACTGTTCCTAACGTATCTGTGAGATCGAATTCTCTAAGTTTTAATATCTATTGAATAGGTTAGATAAAATTATAAAAAATCATGCAGACATTTGTTAGATATCTGCATCAAAATATGTTTTTCCAAGATTCATAAGTTCTATGAATTTTGCAGGGTCCTGATCTAAAGATGCTTTTTTAAGATCTTCGACAGCTTTGGAGAACGTATCCCAAAGAGCATCCCGGTTAGCATTTATGTGCTGTATCTCGTAGTATAGTTTGGGATCCTCTAACGCGACGGATTTGTTTGTATCCATGATCTTCTTGAATGTTGTAGATGCTACTGAATTCATGTCTCTGAATGAAATATTACTTCTTTGAAGTGCAGTGAAGAATGCGATATTGATCGCATGGCTCAGTCCAAGTACATATGACATGTATTTGTCATGGGAATCCAGATCCATTATGCGGATGTTAGCACCTTTATTATCAAGTAATTTTGTTACTTCCTCTACTGCTTTAGGATTACCGCAGTCGCAGATGATCATATTTTGGTCATACATAGATCTTGCCGATGGCCCGAACATCGGGTGTACTGAACATACATTCTTTGTTTTCGCCATTCTTTTGAGAGTGGCTGATGCAGGTGTTTTCAATGAGGAGAGGTCGAATATCAGTGTTTCATCAGAACAGCATTTTTCAAGTTTCATCATTACTTCATTAACAGCCGATATAGGTATGGAAACAATCACGATATCTGCAAATTTCGCATCTTCTATTGTTGATCCGTTTTGTAACGAAGAGTCTATGATTGTGATTTTATGGCCGGTTTTAGAAAGGATTTCGCACATCCATTTTCCCATTTTACCGGCACCGCCAATGATTGCTATGTTTTTGAGGAAAGTATCTGGATGGGGGATGGAAGCCTCCTTTTCTACAGCTTCTTGTATGATTGCTCTGAAGACAGTTTCCATCATATCCGGATTCAACTGATTGTTTTCAGCAAATTCTCTGTATCTTACAATGTTTTTTTCTTCCACTTCAGTATTTCTGATCGGGAGTTCTTTGGCTATCTTGTATCTGCCGACTTTTTCTGCGATATCAGTTCTCTTTTTGATGAGTTCCATTATCTCATCGTCTGTTTCTCTGATATTTGTCCTGAGTTCTTCCAAGTCCATGATACCACTGTTCAACGTTGTTATTGTTCTTTTTGTATTTTATCTCAGGTGTTTGGCTGCTTCTTCTACAGTTGCTTCATGAAGGACGATATCGGATATTGCCGATGTTATTCCACGCACGTTCTTATGTTGGAATATATTTCTTCCGATGGATACACCGTGTCCACCTGCTTCAAGTGAATCATGGACCATGTTGAGTATAGCCATGTCCGAATCCATTTTTGGTCCGCCTGCTATGAGTACGGGGACCATAGCGCCTTTTACAACGGTTCTGAATGAATCTATGTCTCCAGTGTAGCTTACTTTGACAATATCTGCACCCAATTCCATTGCGACTCTTGCACATTGTGCGATGGCCTGCGGATCGTAAGCGTTCTTGATCGAAGGTCCGCGGGGGTACGCCATTGCTATGAGAGGCATTCCCCATTCACTGCAGTCTCTGGATACTTTTCCCATGTCTGCAAGCATCATAGGCTCTGTTTCTGCGCCTATGTTTATGTGTATTGAGCATGCGTCTGCTCCCATTTTTAGTGCTTCTTCTACACTTGCAACGAGTACTTTACTATTGGAGGTTACACCGAGATCCGTGGATGCTGAGAGATGGAGGATCAACCCAACATCAGGGCCTGATGTCCTGTGTCCTTGAGGAACAAGACCTTTGTGCATCAATACTGCTGTTGCACCGCCCAATACAATATCATTAACAGTTTTTTTCATATCAATCAGGCCGGGAATAGGTCCAATACTTATTCCGTGGTCCAGGGGTACGACTACTGCATTTCCGCTGTCTCTGTCGATTATTCTTTCCATTCTAATGTTTTTTCCAAACGTATTAATCATCTACCGTGCTACGTGTTAACACGGCACACGATATAAAGATTTTCATCGGATGCCTGATTCGTGATAAATAAATATATCCATGTAAGTGGCGTATTGATAAAATGGCAGTATCGGGACTTTTCACAAAGAACTTCACTCTGTGCACAGTGATATCATTCTGCTATTCGGTCAGTTTTTTCTTATTGTATATTTGCATGTCAAATTATTCCACCGAACAATTTCATGCTTCATCTGCTGAAGCTGGTTTTACTGCCAGCATCTTTATTTTCGGTGGTTTGATAGGCCGTTTGATATTTGGAAGATATATCGATGTGATAGGAAGAAAGAAGCTTCTTATGATCGGTCTGATAATAAGCACATTCCTGTCCTTGCTGTATTTTTTAGTTCCAACACTTATATTGATGTATATTGTTAGATTAGCGCACGGTCTTTGTTATGGAATATGTACATTAGCAATCAACACGGTTATTGCGGATGTCGTTCCAGCGAATAGACGTGGGGAGGGAATGGGTTATTTTATGCTCAGTTTCTCTATTGCATCAGCTGTGGGACCGTATTTAAGCATAGTATTGTTGCAACTTGGTGATTACACCACGATATTCACATTGAATCTTGTTGTATATGTGATCTGTACGATATTGGCATTGATGATGATACTTCCAAAGGTTACTCTGACATCGGAACAGCGTTCTTCGATCTCAGGATTCAAATTGAACTCGTTCATTGAGAAATCTGCACTGAAGATCTCGTTTGTTTGTTTGATATTCTACTTCTCGTATTCCGGTGTCCTTACATTTGTAGCTCAGTATGGAACATCTATAGATCTTGCTGGAGCCACTTCAGTATTTTTCATAATGATCGCCATATCAACATTGATCTCTAGATTGTTCCTCTTAAGGATCTATGATCATAGAGGAGAGAATGCGATAATCATTCCAAGTATTGTATTATTCGTAGTCGGAATGGTGATTTTGAGTATGGCAAATACAGGTGTTGTATTATTATTGGCGGGATTCTTGCTAGGTTTCGGTATTGCAATAGTCAACACAGTAGGTCAATCCATAGTTATCAGGACTGCCCCCAAATATCGTTATGGTATTGCCTTGGCTACTTTCACGAGTTTCAATGAGGTGGCATATGGTATCGGACCGTTGTTCTTGGGTATATTGATCACATATTACGGTTACAGAGAGATGTATCTGATGATGGCAGGTGTTGCAGTTTTGAGTTTGATAATGTACATCATTTTACATGGTATGAAAATGAACAAACAGTCTTTAGACGAAATAGAATAATTAATTATCATATTAGACATTTGTCTATTAAAATAGCATATTGATGTATAAACAAATTACAATTATGGTATTTTATAAACATTTATTAATGAGAACATATTCTGTCAGTGTATGAGCTTCTTGTTTGACAAGCCATTGATCGTTCGTCTGGTGGAGATCCTATTGGCGATATTAGGCGTAGTTATGATCTATGCAGGATATCTCAATTTGAACGATGCGTCGTTCGCTGTCATATCATTTGTAATAGGTATCATGTGCATCGTCTGCGGAACATTGGTTCGTTTAAGAAGATGGTATGCGTGGCATTTTACTCTCGCAATGCTTTTGATATTTTCAGTGTATTTTGTAGTTGCATATATCGAGACATCTGATATGCTTTGGATATGCGGCTTGCTAATGACAGCTATGATCTCGATCTCATGGATTGTCAGAGTGACAAGGACATGGTTCGATTCCGGTTTTGTTAGAATTTAAACAAATAAACATATTATTTGCATCATTATTTTTCGGTGCAGATCTACTTTTTATTTCTGATATGTGTTTTGAATAGCTCACAAAGAGTTTATTAGACATTTGTCTAATATGCATTTTTAAGACACATCTTTTTGCAACACATTTTAAAATGGACATCCAGATATGATTAATTATATATTATTAATTCCAAATTAATTCATTATTTGTTTAATATCATGAATAATTGTATATAATCAAATTAGACATTTGTCTAATAAAACATAAATTTTATATACAAATACATAATTGCAAATTATGGTGAAATAAAACGTTAGCACCTTTCGGATATCAACTACTGGACTCCCTAGACGCCGCCGCATCGTTCAATTCGGTGGATACGCTCTGGGTCATAGTGGCCGCAGCATTGGTATTTTTCATGCAAGCTGGTTTCGCGATGGTCGAAGCTGGTTTTACCAGAGCCAAGAACGCTGGTAACATAATCATGAAGAACACTCTTGATATGGCGTTTGCCACAATTGTCTTCATAGCAATAGGATGCAGTTTCGCTTATGGAACTGATTTGAACGGATGGGGAATAATCGGAATTCCCGATTTATTTATGTCACACACAGATCTATCCAATGGATATACTTCCGGAGCATACATTCTGTTCCAATTGGTGTTTGCCGGCGCAACGGCCACGATTGTTTCAGGAGGTATGGCAGAACGTACCAAGTTTGGATCATATTGTCTTTATTCTATTGTCATCTGTACGTTCGTATATCCCGTGGTTTGTCATTGGGTTTGGAGTTCGAACGGATGGCTTCTAAACATGGGATATATCGATTTCGCAGGATCTACGGCTGTGCACATGTTAGGTGGAATAACCGCTTTGTTAGGTGCATACTTCTTGGGACCGCGTATTGGAAAGTACAGCAAGGACGGAAAGGCGCACGCAATTCCAGGTCATAACTTGACACTCGGTGCACTAGGAGTATTCATACTATGGTTCGGATGGTTCGGGTTCAATGGGGGTTCCTCATTGGGGGTGTCTACTTTCGAATCTGCAACTTTGACATCAGAGGTACTTCTGATCACATGTCTGGCAGCAGCTGCAGGTACTATTGCCGCAATGGTAACTACCTGGCTCAAGTTTGGACATCCCGATGTCTCATTTACACTTAACGGATGTTTGGCTGGTATGGTAGCGATCTGTGCAGGTGCCGCAGCCGTTGATTATTATGGGGGAATCATAATCGGTGCGGCAGCAGGAATTGCTGTCGTATATGTAGCTGAATTCGTTGAAAAGAGAATGCGTATCGATGATCCGGTAGGAGCATTTGCCGTACACGGTGCTTGTGGTGCACTAGGTACAGTCATGGTAGCATTCCTCGCTAACCCTGATTGCTGGTGGGGTGCAACAGGTCTTCTCTATGGAGGAAGCCTACACATCCTTGGAATACAGTTATTGGGTATAGGAGCGATCGCAGGATGGGCAGTTCTTACAATGGGAATAACATTCTATGTGCTCAAGCATACTGTCGGTCTTCGTGTCAGTGCAGAGGAAGAACTCACAGGTCTCGATCTTACAGAACACGGATTGGCTTCTGCTTATTCTGGTATGATGCCTGATCTGCATATCATTCACAATGAATCAGAATTAGGTCTTCCTATCACTCCGATGGCACCGCCGTCTGAGTTACCAGGAATCGCAGTTACTGACTACAGTATTCCAGAACCAGGTACATTGAAGAAGATCGTTGTGATAACTTCTCGTGAAAAGCTTGCGGCGTTGATGTCTAAGATGGACTCTATCGGAGTCACAGGCATGACGGTCACTTACGTAGAAGGATACGGAGTGCAGAGAGGTCAGACAACATTGTATCGTGGTGTTGAGATGGACAGTACATTATTGCCTAAGCTCAAGGCCGAGATCGTTGTCAATAAGAAGATTTCAGTTGAGACTGTTATTAATGCTGTTAAGGAAGCAATTTACACAGGATCACTCGGAGATGGCAAGATCTTTATCTACAATGTTGAGAACGCGATCAGAATCAGAACCAACGAGGTGGGACCCGACGCAGTGAATAACGAACTGTGATAATAGAAATCCATGTAATCTCCATAAACTTTTTGAAACTTTTTTTAAACATTTTCTTTTTTTAATATATTGTATTTAATTAAGTTGGTTACTTAACTAAGTATATTAATTTAGCATTAGTAAAATTGTTGAATATTTGAGTTAAATTTTATAATTTTCGAATAAAGTATATCAGATCTCTACATTCAATTTGTAACTTTTTCAGATTTTCTGTGTTATTATTTAATAATTGCATAATCACTGATTTTTTACATGAAACATGTAGACTATTCAGTGTAAAATTATGGTTTTAAGTTGATATTCGGGGAACCGTCGTGGACAAGCATAATGTACATTTTTTAAAAAAGTTATTATTTTTACGTGTAAAATAGGGCTAATTTTCATTTTACATCTAAAAATCATGATTTTTAATGATTTTTACAAAAAAATTGATGTTTTGCAATAGTACTATATTTATTAAGTTAGTATCTTAACTAAGTAAATTAATAATACAGGTTTTAATTTTAAAAATAAATTTTTAACTGAGTATAATTATTATATGTTGTTAAGTAATCAACTTAATTAATATTGTTCTGATGAATTAGATTTAAAGGTATTTTTGTCAAGCATAATTAATAAATGTAGTTAAGCAATAAACTTAATTTATAATGATAAATCAAAATTAATTTGAAAAAATTTTAATCATGTGTAATTAATATACATTATTAAGTAATTAGCTTAATTAATTATGCTAAATTACTTTGAAAAATTAATAACTTAATTTATGTGTAATAAATAAATCTAATTAAGTAATTAGCTTAATTAGTATAGTTGGTAAAAAGAATGTCAATCGATAATACGGAATCCGCTCTCGTCTCCTTCGAGATGGAACTTTATTCCGCGATCTCCGAGGATCTTTTGTATCGTCCTACCGTGTACTCCGAGACCTACATTCATGAATTGATTCTCTACTACTCTCTTTCCTTCATTTTCAACAGTAGGTTGGAATCCAAGAGGGAAATGCGCGGTCTGGACTTGTAAGGCATAGATCTTGCAATCTCTGTCATAGATAGGCCCTCCGGATTGTCCTTTTAATCCGGGAGAGGATGTTTCTATGTAGAGCATATCATAGTTTCCATCCTTACTTTTTCCTCTCATGACATTCCTTGTATGGATACCGTCGTTAGGGAACAATGGTAATGGAAGTGTGCCTTTGGTGATGTGGAACGAATTGAGTTTGCTGTCGAATTCGGAGTTTACATTCGCAAAAGGGAATCCGAGGCGACATAGGCTGGTTCCTGGACGCATGGTCTCAGGGTTTCTGAATACAGGGTATTCTTTTATCCAGTTCTTGTCGAATGGTTCTAATTTTCCAACGGCGATATCGATCTGTCTGTTGACATATACATTCGTAAGTCTGCAACCGTCCCATCCCCACCAGAATGAGTGATTGGTGAGCCATTCAGGGTCTGGTTTTATTTGATTGTTAGGTGAACCAGGTGTTGAGTTGCGTTTGTTGAGTTCCTCAACTTCTTTGATCTTATTTTGATCATTCTGGAATTTTACGAAACTGTCGAACATGTGTCCGGCGGTCATTATCCATCCGTCTTCATTGATTACAACGAATGCACCGCAATTTGCGACGACTGTCCCACTCACCATTCTGGTCGAAATGATCAGTGGACGGGTGAATTTAGCTGCTTTTTCACATGCATCTGCAAACATAGATTCCGCAATATCATGTTACTATAAATTTTCAGTGAATAAAAATGACAGAAGTGGGGCGATCCCACTTCTTTGAAAGTTTACTGGTTTGTTAAAGCTGCGATTAATGCAGGCCTATCGAGTATAGCGCCACCGATAATGGTAACCAATTCTTCATCTGCCATTATCATGTCGATGATCTTAGGGTCCATTAAAGCCATTCTTGCAGTATGCATGACGTATGATTTTGCGAGGTCTACGGCGTATTTCGCTTTGAGTTCCATCGCTCCGTTTTCTTCTTCGCGATCTTCATTAGACAGCGAGGGGAGGTAGAACTCTGTGTAGAGTGTGATCGATTCTTCAGGCAGAGACGCGATATCCCAAAGGTTTCCACTCATATCGTTGGTTCCGTCTTTAAGATCCTCGACTATGGTCTTGTATCCTGCTATGTCGTTCTTCAAGAATTCGATCATATCTAGGCAGTTTTCTGCATCTTGACCGGTTTCATTGGTTGCTCTCTCGTCGTAGTCATCCATTTCCATTACTTTACGGCCGATGACTGCGCGCATTAAGTTAACCTGATCTCTGATTTCCATATCCCCATCCATTTTTGCATCCTTCTGTGATTAGTTATAGTTTACACTACAAATGACTGTATATACTTGTACAATTTAGTCTTTTCTTCTTTATAAAGGATTTTTGTGGGTAATGAGGATTTTTGATCAGTATTTATCTCTGGAAATTCTTCTAATGGATTTGCCACAATATGGGCATTTGTTTAGGACGATATCATTTCCATCAGCATCTTCTCCGATGAGTTGAGGGCCGTCGAACGTATCCATAACGACCGTCTTTTCATTGAGCATGCTGTCTAGCATCTTTTTGCAACACGCCGCTTCTACGTCCACATCTGAGATATCGAGATTGAGAAGAGGTCTTGATTTGAGCTTTCTTTCTCTTTCCATGTGAATTATGTTATCGATCCTCTCTGCGTCTTCTTCTGCGCCAGGATAATCCATTTCTGCTGCGTAGGCGAGGAGTTTGACAGCTTCGTAGAGATCTGGTTTAACGCCGATCCCTTTCTCATACATTAGGGCGAGATGGTACATCGCGTTGGGATCCAAGGCTTTGGAAGCTTCTGATATCATAGAATATGCTGTTGCTGCATCTATTTCAACGCCTTCACCGGTCAAATGCATGATGCCGAGTTCTCTTTTTGCCGGAAGGAAGTTTTGATCCACTGCTTTTTGGAACCATTTAGCAGCTTCTGTAAAGTCTTCTTTTACACCGTTTGCGGTACAGTAGGCGATACCTAGCTTGTATTGCGCTTCTGCATCTCCTTCCTGTGCTTCTCTGAGTAACGTTTCAATTTCGGCTGACATCATTTTACCTGAATGTGATTCTGCAATTAATCGGTTTTGTTGTTCAGGCTATCAAGGAGTTCGCCAGCTCTTGTGCTGCCGCCTTCTTTTGCCAGGTTAAGCCATTTTTTAGCTTCGTCTTCGCTTTTCTCTGTGCCGAACCCGTCAAGATAGTAACATGCAAGACAATACATCGATTCCGGAAGTCCTTCTAGAGCGGCCTTCATGAACCATTCGAAGGATGCTTTCGGATCCTGAGGAAGATCGCTCGAGCTATTATAGTACAGGATACCGAGTCTATCCATGGAAAACGCATCTCCCTGTTCTGCAGCTTTCTTGTACCATTCTGCGGCCTTTATCCTGTTAACCTCTGCTCCGATACCTATCTCATAACACGTTCCGGTCTGATATTGGGCATTCACATTTCCTGCGGAAGCCGCATTTTTGTAGAGTTTGAATGCTTTTGAGGTGTCCAGTTCTACGCCCAATCCCTGTTGATAGAGATATGCTAATGAATTCCTAGCTTCGGAATTTCCTTGGTTGGCAGATGATCGGAATAGTTCTGCGGCTTTCTTGTAATCCTGTTCGACCTCGACACCGTCCATGTAAGCTATACCCAAGAAAAGCTGCGCATCGCTGACACCGGCAGCTGCTGCTTTTTTAGAGTATTCGACTGCCTTTTCGGAGTCCATATTGTCATAATCTCCGGAGAAGAACATCCTGACCAGAAGTGTCATTGCTTCGAATTGTTCTCCATTTGCTGCTTTTTCGAGGAGTTCGTAACCTTTCTCGGTGTTCTGTTCGATCTCCCAACCGAAAAGATATGCCATACCTAAGGCGTAGAGTCCGTCTATATTGCCTTCTTCTGCAAGTTGTTTTATACCATCGATGTCAACATCGACATTACCCTCATCGGTTTCTAATACGAACCCTTTTTTCTTGTCGGTCATAGCTTTATCCCTTCGGTCAGAGTATTTTACACACTATATTTAAACTATTGAAACAGTTGTCATGATGTTAGGATTTGAGTTAAGGAAATCTGATTAAATACTCAAGATAGTGCTACTTATCGTATGGCATGCCATAAAAAAGAGAAGCAGCAAATCGCTGCCCCAATGTCTTCAAAAAAAGTAGAGGCAGCAGCAGCAGGTAAGCCCGCACCTGCAGTCAAAGCCGCACCCGTTGACGACAAAAAAGGCAAAGATGCTGGTAAAAAGAAGAAATAATCGTTTTTCAGATCATTGTGAATCTTGAGGCCAGGCAGGAAAACTTACCTGGTCTCCATTTATTAGAGAATTTTCAAGACCTGTCCTTCAGGTCTTTCAGGTATGCTTCTGCTTCTTTGTATTGAGGAAAAAGTCTTTCCATTTTCCTGAACTGGGTATCGTGAGATCTACGGAACGGACGATAGCCCTGTCTTAAGTGCAGGGATTCATGATATACAACGTAATCCACAACATAATTAGGAATCTCTTCACGGTCTAAAGCAGAAGATATTGCAACAACTCTCATCATGGGCGAACAGTATCCGACCTTTCTATAACTGGGGCGCGAGGTCCAGGTGAATATAGAATTATCTATGTCGGACGGGACGAGAAGATCCTGTTCCAAAAGGCGCTGTACCGAATCGCTTATCAGGCGCGTCTTCCCAATGTCGCTTCTTGTGAGATTCTTGCTTCTTTTCAAGTATATCTTGCGTTTGGAATTTATGAATGAATCTGAAGTGACCCACGCCATATAATTATCGTCATATTCGTGGTCTTTTTTCTTTATCACTTTGAACAGTGTGTCCACACAGTTCTCGATGACATGATCGGGAGCATCTATGAGATAATCGGAAATATATAATGTGGTCTTATTCCCGTTGAATCTCCATGATAGGCAGAATTCTTTGAAGGTCTTGAAACAGGCCTCGATATTATTACAATCGTATTTTGCGGCGACAGGTTCTATCAACGCAGTGAGCTCACGATCTCTTTCCTGCATTGTATGGCCTCACAGAATCCAGGATTATATTCTTCTGTTTCTGTTTCATCTGCATCGAATGTTCTGCCTTTACATCCATTGTATTGTTGAAATCTCTGCGGGTGTAGTACATCATTGTCGATGCCGTGGAAGGTGTCGGCGTGAATATCTGCACCTGTTCTGGATTCGTTTTCAATTCTGTATGAATGAAATCGTTGAGTTCTTCCATGTTTTTCATGTAGCATCCCGGGTGGGCTGCCATAAGATAATAGGTTAGGAATTGTTTCTTGCCTTGTCTGGCATTCGATTCATCGAACATGTCCTTGAAATCCAGCAGAACGTTGGAATCGGGTTTTCCCATAAGATCCAGAACGTTCTTGGATACGTGTTCGGGAGCGATTTTAAGCTGTCCCGAAACATGGTCCTTCACGATGCAGTCAACGTATCTTTTTCCTGCAGCCTGATCGAATATGATCATATCGTACCTGATGCCCGATGTGACGAAGACCCTCTTAACATTCGGGACCTCCAACAATCTGTCGAGGAGGTGGATCTGAGCGGTATGGTTTATCGGCAGGTTCTTACACGGTCTGGGATAAAGACATTTTTTGTCTTTGCATGCACCATGGGTAAGTTTTTTCGTGCATTCTATGCCGTACATGTTCGCCGTGGGTCCGCCGACATCGTATATGATGCCGTTGAAGTCCGGTTTCGATGCGATGCGTTCCGCCTCGTCGACTATAGATTGTTCGGACCTTGAAACGACCGTTCTTCCCTGATGCATGGATATGGCGCAGAAGGAGCATTCACCGTAACAGCCCCTGTGGGTCGTTATGGAGTTCTTTATGGTGTCCATGGCCTTAACGTGGCCGTCTTTGGCATAATATGGATGCACGCGACCTTCGTAATCCAGTGAATATATACGGTCGAGTTCGTCGGGTGTCAGCAATCTTGACGGCGGATTTTGAACGAGGAATCTGTTGCCGTGAACTTGGAAAAGACCTTTTGCATTTGCCGGGTCGCAGTTATCGTAGAATATCCTGAAAGCATCTATGAAATCGATCTTGTCTTCGACATCCGCGCTGCATTTCTCATACGAGGGGAGTGCAAGATACCATTTCGGCTGTTCTGAAGAGATGTAACAGATGCCTTTCGTCTCTTTCCAATCCTGTCCGTCCCTCATCCTTTGAGCCAACTCGAGATTGGAGAGTTCTGCCATCCCATATGTGATTATGTCTGCTTTCGCATCAAAAAGTATGCTTCTTCTGATCGAATCCGACCACATGTCGTAATGTGCGATCCTTCTGAGGGATGCTTCGATACCTCCGAGGACCACAGGTTTTCCTTTGAAGTATTTCTTCACGAGGTTGGTGTATGCTATACATGCGCGGTCTGGACGTTTCGTGTTCTCTCCGCCGGGAGTGAAATCATCATCATTTCTACGTTTTTTGGTCGGAGAGTAATTGGCGACCATGGAATCTACGCAACCTGCGGTTATAGACCAGAACAATTCCGGTTCTCCGAGTCTTCCTATGTCCTTATCGGAAGTGAGATCTGGCTGACAGATTATTCCTACTTTGAATCCATTGGAGATAAGCCAGTGTCCTATCACGGCGGCTCCGTTGTAAGATGAATCTATGTATGTGTCGCCTGAAACAATTATAATGTCGAGGGTGTTCCAACCTCTTTCCTGCATTTCTTCTCTGGTTGTTGGTATGAACATTTTTCCTCTGATCAATAGCGGTATTCCATAATGTAATCATCCATATAGAATCCGTTGCCGATGTCTGCTTTCTTTTCTTCCGCAATGACGAATCCTTTTGCTTTGTATACGTCAATGGAATGTTTATTGTTCTTGTTAACGGTAAGATACGCTCTTTTCTTTTTGAGCGTCCTTCCGATATCAAGAAGTTCATCCAAGGTATTGGATCCCAAGCCCTTTCCCCTGTTCTCTTTGATCAGGTAGATCTTGCTGATGAAAAGTGAGTCTTCTTCGGGACGGATCGCGAAATAACCGACTTTCTCTGTTCCGTTGAATATGAATCCGTATTTGTATCCTCTGTCTTCGATCTGATCATATATCGCTTTCTCCGATTGGAATTTGATAAGCATGTAATTTATCTGATCTTCTGATATCATGGGCAGGAAGTATTCTTTCCATATGGGAATGGCCATCTGGGACAATTCTTTCGCCTCGAATGAATTTGCGAATGATATCGACATATCATACGCCTTCAGATACCCATATCCTTGATGAGTTTGGGAATGCCCATTTCGAAATTAACACCGTATCTCAGATCTGTGCCTGCTCTTTCTGTCCTTCCGATGCTCTCTGCTGTGAAATACACCGCGAGTTCATTGGCTTTGGGAAGGGACATCCCGTTGGTGAGGGCCGCTACGATAACGGATCCGAAAACATCTCCGGTACCGTGATAATATCCTGGTATTATGGTATGGAATGCATAACTGATCTGGTTGCTTTCGACGTCGTATGTCGCCGCTCCGAGATCGTCTTTATTCAGGTATACGCCCGTGAGGACTATTTTCTTAGCACCAGTGGCTTCTCCAAGTCTTTTCAGGAGACCTTCGATATAGTTCACTGTGTACGGACCTTCTTTGTATTCTTCACCCAGCATGAGTACTGCTTCCGTTATGTTGGGTAATATGACATCTGCTTTCGAGCAGAGTTTCTTCATGCCGTTCGGGAAGGTGTCGGGGAATATCTTGTATAATTCTCCGTTATCGGCCATCACAGGGTCGACGACGATGAGTGTGTTCTCTTCTTTCAATCTGTCGAAGATGTCTGACACTATGTCGATCTGTTCGAATGATCCTAGGAATCCAGTGTAGATGGAATCGAATTTCAGATCCAATGTCTTCCAATGGTCGACGATAGGTATGAGATCGTCGGTCAGGTCACGATATGTGTATCCGGTGAATCCTCCGGTATGTGTTGACAGAACCGCGGTAGGCATGACGGTACATTCCAGCCCTGTTGCTGAGATGATAGGCAATGCTACTGTGAGTGAACATCTTCCAAAGCAGGATATGTCGTGAATCGCAAGAACACGCTTTTGGTCCATGAGTCATCGTAAAGCATGAATGTTATAATATTTTCTCTATTTTTTGGGGTATTATATTTAAGTTGTTTGCAGAAAGGATGTGGAAAAGCATTCGAGTCACCGTATGAATTGTTTCAATTATCGACAGATTTAATGATAAACCAGTGAACTTATAAACAGAAACAGTGTATGTGAGGTATATGGTCCTGTCATCGGATGAACACCTGGAGATCGCGCTTAAAGATTACAATGATAAGGTGAATAAGTTAGAGGAGTCTGGAACGCCGGAAGAGTTACTAGATGCGTATATCAACAGAGGTTGCGTCCTTTCCATGATGGAGTATTATGTGTCTGCTTTATCTGATTTCGACGAGGCCGCAGAACTTATCGACAAGTTTGAGGCGAATGGTGTAAAGATTGACGCAGGAACGTATGTTAAGACATATGTTTCAAGAGGGGAGATACAAGGCGGAGACGATATGAGGTTAATGGCCGAAGATTATGCAAAGGCCGCCACGAGACTTCCCGATCTGAAAGAAGATTCCAAATATTACGATAGGAAGAAGATCATCAATATGTGCATTTCCTGCACAGAAGGTTTAGTAGATGAGAAGTTCCCTGCAGAGATCGATCCGTTCGTGGAGAAATGTCATTCATATCTGATAGCTAAAGAAGATACGTGGTCGAAGAACCGTTATGTTGAAATGGTGAATCTAAGAGGTCAGGCATCTATGGATCTGTTAAAGCCAGATGAGGCCATTGAATGCTTTTCTGACGCTATCGATGCTGGAATAAAGCTTCTTGAAGAGGGAAAACTGGATGATGTCATGTCTCTTGTGTTCCCATATGTCTCCAGGGGCGATATAGAGCAGCAAGAGGGTCTTCTGGAGCCTTATTTCGCTGATAGGAAGGCTGCGATCGTACTTCTGGAGGAATTGCTTTCGGCAAACAAACTCGATGATATAAAGGTCCTAGTTGCTCTTCATCAGGATCTAGCCAATACTTATCTGACCCTGAATAAGATGAAAGAAGCTGAAGAGCATCTGATGCGCGAAGTCGAATTGGATGTCAACGGTGCAAGGGAGTACATCAGGAACTTCGCAGACAGGCATCCAGATAAGATGGAACCACCTGAGTGATATCGTTCATTTTCAGTATTTTCGGTCGATTCGGCGACCTCCCCTGCTTAAGATTATATCACATACGCACTTATGGTGAATTTATGAAGGCCATGTTCTGTACGTATTGTAAAAGTCTGACTGTTCCCGGGCAGGAACGCTGCAGGATATGTGGTAAGATACTTGACGATGCTGCAGAAAGCAATCAATCCTCGCTCATGGGATTCGAATCTGCAAGACCTGTGACCAAACTCGTCATAAAGGAGAATCCAGAGGCTCCATACATGCCTTATGAGTTCAGAGAGGGACAGCTGGAGATCATCAACGACATAAGGGCTGCTCTGGACCAAAAACGTCACATAGTAATGGAATCGGGTACGGGAACAGGAAAGACGATCGTCTCTCTGGCAGCTGGTCTTGAACATGCGAAGAAGACGGGAAAGAAGATCATCTACCTCACAAGGACGATATCTCAGAGCGATCAGGTCATGAAAGAGCTGAAAGCCATTTCCAATATCAAGCAGGTAAGCGGTATAACTATCACAGGCAGGAACAAATCCTGTCCTTTATTCAATAACAATGAAGAATACGATCACGTACTTCCGAACGTACTTTCCATGCTTTGTGATGATAAGAAGGTCAAGAGTCTTCGCAATTCCTCAGGCGGATGCAGGTATTTCGATAAGACCAAGGGTGCGATAGACCAGATCGAGGATTACTGCAGGAAGAGTTTTCCGAAATCCGAGGAACTGGACAAATACTGCGAGGACCTTGGAGCCTGTCCGTATGAGGCCAAGAAGATCCTCATGAAGAACTTCGATGTCATCGTTGCCCCTTACATTCACATATTGTCCGAGGACATCAGAACTAATTTCCTTACGAATTTGGGTGGAGAGGACGTCCCCATACTTTTGATAGTAGATGAGGCGCACAATCTCATAGATGCCGCAAGGGAGCAGGAGAGCTTCATAATTTCGATGCAGATGATAGATTCGGCGATCGATGAATGTTCTGCTCTGATCAAACCTGAACTCTATGATGGTGTTATAATAGATGATTTCATCAAACATCTGAAACTAGTGGTCAGACAGATGGCCATCAAGAACATCCCTCTCGGGAAGAGCGAATACAAACTCCCGGTAGGATCCATAGAGGCTCCTATGATGACCAAGTTCGATATGAACAGGTCGGAGCTCAACATGGCGATCAATAAGATGATCGATCTAGGGGAGAACAGGATGGATGCTCTGATCGATAACAACGAACAAGGAATATCCAACATCTATGTTTTGGGAATAGCTCTGAAGAATTGGATGATGTCCGAAGACGACAGATATGTCAGGTCCATAAAGACAAAGGATGACGGAGAGTATCTTTCCGCAGCATGTATAGATCCTTCCGATATCGTGAAGTTCATGCAGGGACTCAGCGGGGCTGTTCACATGTCGGGTACGCTGCAGCCTCTGGAGCAGTATTACAAGGTCATGGGATTGCCCAAGAACACATTGGCAAGGACATATCCATCGCCGTTCCCCAAGGAGAACAGGTCTGTCGTCTATGTGGATGATGTGACCACCAAATACGACGTTATGAACGCAGACCCTTCGATGTCATCAAGGATAGAGAAGAAGATCGCAAAATTATGCAATTCGGTGGAAAAGAATACTCTGGTGTTCTTCCCATCGTATAAGATGATGAAGGGCATGCGTCCGTTCCTCGAGAGGGATATCGACAGAGACCTCTATTGGGAAGAGGGAGGGCAGACGAAGAAGACTATGAGATCATTGGAGATCTTCAGGAAGAGTCCCGATGGTGTTTTCTTTTGTGTCATGGGCGGTTCGGTGGCCGAGGGAATGGATTTTCCCGGTGATGAATTGTGTTTCGCCATAATCGTTGGAATTCAGTTTCCTCCGCCTTCTTTGGAACTCAAGGCGATGGTGGACATGTTCGATTCGAGATATGGTCAGGGAATGGGCTGGAAGTATATGAACGAGGTTCCGGCCATGAGGAAGATCAGACAGGCGATAGGCCGTTTGATAAGGACG
Organism: Candidatus Methanomethylophilaceae archaeon; assembly: GCA_023230065.1. Lineage (GTDB taxonomy): Archaea > Thermoplasmatota > Thermoplasmata > Methanomassiliicoccales > Methanomethylophilaceae > JALNYB01. Next base: position 3,309 of record JALNYB010000004.1, on the reverse strand, counting down.
GAAACGGACAGAGGAATGGCAGTCATTCTCGATTCCAGAGTATCAAGATATCAGAGGCAGTTAGAAGCTACGCTGTCCGATGATCCTGTCAGAGATGTAGTACAGTTTTTCGTTGATGAACGCAAATCCTAAATAATTTATATTAATCAGTTTAAGTATGGCATTACTCAACATCCTGACCAACGTCAGATACTGGATAGTTCTGGGTGTTGTCCTTGCTTTTCTTATCGGATCCTGGGGTCCGTCGACATCGATATTGGTCATCATTATTTTGATGATACAGATGACATTGTCTATGGATGGGCTTTCTTTACGTAAATCGGATCTGATCGAGAACAAGAAGCCGATCGTCTGGTCTGTTGTTTCATCGATGGTGATATGCAGCGCATCAGCATTGGCCGTAGGTGCTTTTTTCATTACGGCTTATCCAGATATATGGAAAGGATGGGTCATGCTGGCATCCGTACCGGCTGCAGTATCGGTGATCACCGTTGCTCTGTATATGAAGGGCAACATGGTCATGACCGTTCTGTCCACCACGGTGATCTATCTTATTGCGTTGTTGTTCACGCCACTTCTGACCTATGTGTTCATAGGGAATGCGATCAGTCCGCTGGAGATATTCAAGTATGTTCTTTTGTTCATCGCAGTGCCTATTCTGGCTACTATCCCTTTGAAAAAAGTGAAGATCAACAGGAATGTGAAGTTGATCGTCATAAACGCAATGATGTTCTTGTTGATCCTGCTATCCGTAGGATTCAATAAAAATTACATCTTCGGAGAGCCGATGGTGGTCCTTTACGTCGTGATAGCGTCGTTCGTAAGGATATTCATAGTAAGTTTTGTCATGGTCCACTTGTTGAAGAAGATCGGATGCAGCAGGAACAACGGTGTTATCTATGTTGCATTCGCAGTCTGGAAGAACTCGGGATTGGCCACCACATTATGTCTTGTATTGCTTACAGATGCGGCAGAAGCGGTCATACCTTGTGTTATATCTCTATTGATCGAGACATTGTGGTTTGCGGTCATGGCAAGCTACATCAACAGATTATGGTCCGAAGAAGAGCCGTTAGCGATAGGAATCAACGGTTGAATTATATACGAAAACTCATTTATCAACCTTAAGCGGAAGTAGCTCAGCCTGGACTAAGGCGCCGGTCTTGAAAACCGGTGGTGTACCACCTCGGGAGTTCGAATCTCTCCTTCCGCGCCAGTGTTCTCCAGCCAGACAGTCAAATTTCTGTTTCCAATGTTTTTTGAATTCACTATAATTTCACTCATTTTTTACCACCTATTTTGTTTGTTTTCGACCACGAATCGACTATCTGCCTGACCACACGATCATCGCGCGGTCTGGCGTATGCCAATTCTGTCGTTCTTGTGTTGCTGTGTCCTAAAACGACCGATACGCGGTCTATCGGGAAACCTTCGTCTACGAGATATTGCGCGTATGTTCTGCGGCACATTCTGAAATCAAAATGAAAGTCGAGGTCAACACATACCTTGTCTTTGTCCTGCCTAAGTTTATCATCGGACAGGAATTTTCCCTGTCTGTTTGCGAAAATGTATATCGAATTTACATTCTGATCACGGATTGAAAGATACAAACGCATGATCGGAACGCATTCAGGCCTGATAGGAACTGTTCTTGCAGTTCCGTAGGTATTCTTACCTTTTACGTGGTCTAAGAAAATAAATTGAAGATCTTTGTCTAGAAATTCCATTTTAGCATGCTGGATTTCTTGCGTCCTCAATCCGGCGCATATTGTCAGTGCTGTTACTGCGTATGCGCGGATCATCATGTAACCCGCATCGGATGTCAGACTGTCGGCTATCGTGAAGAATTTATCAAAGACCGGTCTTTCCATCACAGGAAGACGAACATGTCTGTGCGACATGAACAATAGCGGATAATGCACCCTGGCCATGTCCACGCAGTTGTTCTCGCCGGTGTATTTACATACGTTGCTTATCGCGCAGATATCATGTGCGATCGATGTGTCTCTGAGACCTCTTGTACGCAGAAAGATGACGTATTCCTTGATATCGTCTGTTTTCAGTTTTGCAGGATCCATTGTTGAGATCTTGCCGCCTTTCCACAGACCATGAAGCTGTTTGTCTATCTTCGGATATCTGCGGCTCAATTCTACCATCATGCCGTGTGAATAGACACCTTTGTAGGATTCCATGAATGTCAGCGCCGCCGACAGGAACGGATGTCTCATTTCAGCAGCATCCGTCATAATCTCGGCGTCCACTGGGAACACTTCACGTGATAGAAATTCAGAACAACCGATCCTTCGATCTGACACGCGACTTCTCCGTTGATGCGGATACAATTGGCGCAGTTCGTGCAATTGTCGTTCATGGTCTCTCCTCCACGATCTCGTTCGGTGTTTGTGAGGAGATATATTCACATTTTGCATTGAGGATGAATCCCTTTGCCATCATCCATAATCCTGTGAATATTACAGCAATCACCAAAAAATGTTAATAATCGGGAATGCGGAATATATCGTATCGGCACAAATACTTCCGACAATAAATAAACAGAACGATCCTAATATGAATATAAACTGTCAATTAGTGCATTTTCTGTAATTTGTAGAAATCGTATAATAAAAAATTGAGAATGGTCCCCCCCTTCAAAGACCTTTATTTCATAAGACGACCTGACTGATCTTATATGTTGATTGTCGACATAAGCTAACCATTCAATTGCAGATATTGAAACTTGCAAGTTCTAAAGTCTCTAAATAGGAACGCGTGCACGCAATCTTCGAGGCCGTTTGTATAATTTAGTTTCATATATGCCCTTTGTCATTCCTACATTCCTTGCCACTTTCAGAGATCTTTTCCATATGCTAATCAAAAAGTTTATTAAAAGGAGTGTTTATTGTTTTTTAAATCTACTGAATATAAAGAAACGATGTCATCAGTTGTAAATTTGTGATAAATAAGGATTTCGCGAAGTTTATCAATACTGATATCTTTAAAATCATTGGAAATTAATTCATTTAAGAACTCTAGTATATTTTTTTTCAAGTTTTCTAATTCTTTTTTTCTTATTATTCTTATTCTTGTATCATCTTCATTTAGAGTTGCATCATTTCCTAATACATTTGTGGGGATGATTATGAAAGATTCGAAATAACAATTTTTGCCGTATTCAATTTTAGACTGAAATTCTCGGATGATTTGTAGGTAGCTTGTGTAGCTACATTTTTATTTATAAAGAAATGATTTTTCTTTAAATACAGTATATAAAGGGAAGATATTATATAGTATACCTACAATATAGGTATA
>JALNYB010000034.1 GCA_023230065.1 Candidatus Methanomethylophilaceae archaeon | reverse complement strand
AGTTATTTTGTCGGTAGCGGGGTGAGTGTTGTATTGGGCGTTATGCCACATATAACAGGAAGTGCCAAGGTGGTCAAAGCATTGACCGAGGATCTAGAGGACTCTGTAAAGGCGAAGTTCTGGGTGGAACCGAACCCGAAGAATGCAGCGGCTCTGATATTCGATCATATAGAAACGAAGAGAAAGGCGATTGGAATATAAGGTCAACAGATCATATCGGACAGTCGGTAATCGACCTGACTGTCCACTTTATTTTTCTTATAGGTGGCGGCAAGAATGCAGGGTGACATATTTCACGTCAGTTGTCATTGATAATCCACTCGAATATAATTGGACAACAATATTTCAAATGCTGTAGAATTACCTTCTATGTTTTTGTCATTTATCTGTATAAATATGGTTTAACATTATCCGCGATAAAAATTAGAGGATAGGGATCAGATGCATTCTTATCAAAAAAGAATTGCTGAGACAGACAAGTCTTGAATATGTTTCAAATGCATATGATATCCTTTAAATGTCATTATTCAATGATTTCTATTGTTTTATGCTGGATGGAATATGAATCCCCATGCTATAACGATGATCAGCGCGACTATTACGATTGTTCCTACTACATGAAGACTTTTGTCCATTTTCTTAAACTTCATAATATGGCATGAGACTAAATGGATTTATGATTTTCTGTATGATCTGAATATTCTAAAAAGTAAAATATTTGGGCTGTTTCCAGCCAGGGTTTATTTTTTCACCATGGTTTCTGATGATTTGTGAACACATACTCATTGTATTCTTTTGCAAGGCTGTAAGCATCATACATACCGTAGATCCATATTGCAAGATATACAATCCAAGTGAAGAATACAAATACAGATACTATTCCTATGATTATCATTGCAAATAGGAATAAGAATCCTCTCATGATCTTTCCGACGTACATCTGGCCAATTCCCGGAATCAGAAGAGACAGGATCAGGGCGACACCTTCATTTTTGTCCCTTATAGCGTACACGGTTTGACAGTTGTTGTTACATTGCTGTTTTTGTTGAGACGCTGGGTCCAAGCTTGCACCGCAGTGTGGACAGTATGCTAGACCGTCTTCTGCTTCTTTACCGCATTTAGAGCAAAACATAGTTATTCCTCTGATTTACATCTGAACATTAGGATATATACTTGATTATCGGAAATCGAAAAAAACGGAACCGCTTTATCGTTCGATGTTTGTCTATAAATCGCATCCGCTCAAGATTCACTGTCTTGAATCAAAAAGAGTTAAAAATAAAACGGTTTCAGATAACGTGGTTCACCAGGGCTTCTGATGGTTACGGTAGACGTAATCATTGTATTGTTGTGCCAACGTGTAGGCATCATACATGCTGTAGATCCAAATCGCAAGGTATGCCATCATAGCAACGGCGGTGACCGCAATGATGCCTGCATCCAACGTATTCGTATCGTTGAAGGAAACGCCTATAAGGATGTAACAAAAAATCATCAGTCCGAAGATAATCAATCCTGAAAGGATGAATGCTATACCTCTGACGATCTTTCCGACATACATCTGTCCGACACCCGGTATGAGCAGCGATAGTATCAGGGCAATGCCCTCGTTCCTGTCGCTTACTGCATACAGGGTCTGCCCTTGTTGTGAAGTGGTATTGTTGTTGGATGAGAATCTGAGATCATCGCCACAGTATGGACAATACGTTATGCCATCACACACTTCCTTTCCACATTTAGAACAGAACATGATCATTCACTATAATGTCGATATTGTTGTGAGGATATAAGGATTCACCAGGGTTTCTGATGATTCTTATCTAAATACTCATTGTACTGTTTTGCAAGGTTGTAAGCATCATACATACCGTAGATCCACAACGCAAATGAGAGTATGCTTGTGAATACGAGGGATACGATCGCACCCGAGCTAAGGACGATAGAGTTGTTCATGACAAAACCAGAACCGAAGACGATGGCCATGGAAATAAGGCTGAGTGCAATTCTGGCAATCAGGAATATAATGCCTCTGACGATCTTTCCGACATATATCTGACCTATACCAGATATGAGTAGGGAAAGGATCAGAGCTATGCCTTCATTCTTATCCTTAAGGGCGTACGCACCCTTGAAATTATCATTACAATACTGCTGTGAATGGTTCTGATCGGATGGCTTCAGACTTACTCCGCAGAACGGGCAGAAGAATATTCCATCCTCGACCTCTTTACCGCATTTATGGCAGAACACGAGACTCTCTGAAAGAATCCATAGATGTGGGGGGATAAATAGTTTGAGAATAGTTACAATCAGAAAGTCAATTTAAGTCATTATGTAATTTTTTTAAAAAAAGTAAGTAAGGTGTTTTCTCCGACAAAATACAGACAGTCCTCTGTTTCAGAATTTTCATTTTTTATTCGTATAAAATATGTCACATATCTAGATTAATTGTTTAACGAATCTTATAATCATGATAATTATTGTTTAATCGCCGGCAGATTATTAGCTGCAATAAAACATTCAGAAAATAATGGATCTTTCTTACGGCATATATGAACAGGTCATCAACCAGGCAATTTCAGAGTCTTTGAAAAAGTTGGAAACAGAAGGGGCCGTAATTGATAGATCTAAAATAGACTCTTCCGAAAGTGAAACAATTCTTGCAAGATATATGCAGCATGCTTTGGAATACGGCCTTAGAGTAATCAAAGAGAAATTCAAATCCAGTGAGTCCTCAGGAATTTCTGCAGAAGTGGAAGCTTGCAATAATCTTTTGGAAGTATTATCAAAAGTTTCTGATGAAAATGATATTATGGATTGGATAATCGGAAAGGATGCTGAACAGTTGCTATCCGTCTGGGATAAACAGTGTTCTATTCTGAAGAAAAAAGATATCCGTCCAAAAACGTCGATTGCAATAAGTTCTTTATTTACGGGAAACAGAAAGGAAATCACGCTTTCAGATGAATTGGAACGTGAAATAAAAACAGCAGATGAAGTCGATTTTCTTGTTTCTTTTATTAAATTCACAGGAATAAGAAAGATAATAGAATCTTTGAAAGAGTTTACAGATAACGGTGGAAAACTCAGAATTCTCACAACAACATACATGGGAGTTACCGAAGCGTACGCAATAAAATGTCTTTCAGAATTGAAAAATACTGAAATCAAAATCTCATATGATACAAATACAACAAGACTTCATGCAAAGTCATACATTTTTAAAAGAGACAACGGATACACGACAGCATTCGTGGGATCTTCCAATCTTTCTGGAGCTGCAATAACAGATGGCATGGAATGGAACTTGAAAGTAACAAATCAAGATATGTCTCAGGTAATTATCGCGATCAATGCTACATTCGACACTTATTGGAATTCTAAAGATTTCGAATTATTTTCTTCGAAAGATCTTGCGCGCCTCAATGAAGTGGCAAAGCATGAGAAAAATCGTAATTCTGAGAATCTTTCTTATTTATTTGATATAAAGCTCCATCCATTTCAGGAAGAGATCCTTGGTGAATTGGATGCTGAGAGAAAAATCCACAATAGATACAGAAATTTGATAGTCGCAGCCACAGGAACTGGAAAGACTGTAATTTCTGCTTTTGATTATAAAAGGTTCATATCTGAGCATCCTGGAAGCAAAAACAGATTGCTGTATGTCGTTCATCGGAAAGAAATTTTAGAGAAAAGTTTGATAACATATCGTGCAGTTCTGAAAGATCCGAATTTCGGAGAACTCTTCGTAGGGGATAGTATTCCTTCAAAAACAGATTATGTTTTCATGTCTATTCAGACTTTTACATCAAAGAGATTCGATACAATAATGAATTCTGATTATTACGATTATATTGTTGTCGATGAAACTCATCACGGTGCGGCTGCAAGTTACATCAAATTACTCACGCATTTTCAGCCGAAGATCTTACTCGGCCTTACAGCCACTCCGGAAAGAGCAGATGGTTTGGATATCTTGGGATATTTTGATAACACAATAGCAAGCGAAATAAGGCTTCCTGAGGCCATCAATAGGGAATTATTGGTTCCTTTTCAGTATTTCGGAGTAACAGATCCAGTGGATCTTTCTGCAATGAAATTTCAACATGGAAAATATGTAGATTCTGAACTGGAAGAAAAATATGTAGGAAACGAGAACAGAGTGCAGATTATTGTAGATGCTCTACACAAATATCAGCCGTACACAGATGAGATAAAAGGTCTCGGATTCTGTGTTTCTAAGAAACATGCAGAATACATGGCAAAGAAATTCAATGAAGTTAACATTTCGTCCATTGCATTAACTGCAGATTCAGATCAAGAAATAAGGAATGCAGCTCAAACCAAACTCAGAAATGGAGAAATAAAATTCATATTCACGGTTGATCTGTATAACGAAGGAGTGGATATTCCTTCAGTTAACACGGAACTTATGCTCAGACCTACAGAAAGTTTAACTGTTTTTATACAGCAGTTAGGAAGAGGTCTAAGAAGAGATGATTGCCCCAAAGGCGGTAAATCAAAAACCGAACTTACAGTTTTAGATTTTGTTGGTCAGGCAAATAAAAATTATCACATGTATGAGAATAAACTAAACTATCTCACAGCAGGTTGCGATATGACTGTTAAAAGTCAGATAGAACAAGGATTCTGCGGACTTCCTATGGGTTGTTACATAAAAATTGAACCTATAGCCAGAGACTACATTTTTGATAATATAAAACAGACAACAAACAATCTCAAAAAATTATTGGAATATGTAAAATCATATACATACGAAACTGGAAATGTATTGGAATATCTTGGGTTTTTAAGATATTATAATCTCCGTCCCGAGGACATTTATTCTAAGAAAATAACTTTTGTAGGACTATGCAAAAAAGCAGAATCGATCCCGATATCGGAAGACGAGGAAACATTCTTTTCATCCGCATTTTTAAGGCTATCTTCTATCGACAGTAGGAACTGGATTCAGGCAATTAAAGAACTGTTAATTGGAAGATACAGTAAGAACGCAGAAACAGAAAAGATGGCAACAATGCTGTATTATTCATTTTACAGCGTTCCGATTACAAAAACGGAATACAGCGACATCTGGAAATTTGTCGATCATATAAGATCAAAAGAAGATTACAGCAAAGAATTGATTTCATTGATTTCTTTGAAATACAGTGAAATAAGATTTGTAGATGAGCATGTAGAATTGGGATTCGACAATGTTTTAGATTTGCATTGTTCTTACACAAGAGATCAGATCTTGGCTGGATTCGGAAAGAGTACTTCGACATATGCTCATCCGTTAAGGGAGGGTGTATTGTATCTTCCGGAACACGGTTTAGATATTTTGTTAATAAATCTTAACAAATCTGAGAAAGATTTCTCACCAACTACGATGTATGAAGATTATGCCATAAATGAAAAATTGTTTAACTGGCAGTCACAGAACGGAACATCAGAAAATTCTAAGACTGGACAAAGATACCGGAATTCCAAATCAAACGTAGTTCTGTTTGTAAGAGAGAAAAAAGGCCTTCCTTATGTATATTTGGGAAAAGGTCACATAATCTCGCATCACGGAAGCAAACCGATGAGTATAGTATGGGAATTGGAGAAGAGTATGCCTCAATGGGTGCTGGAGAAGTCGTCTGTTATACGGAATTGATATCTTTTGTTTGAATTTATTAAGGTAATATGTCGTTCTAATTTTTTATATGTGGAACCTGCTGAGAACATTGTATTTTGGTTGATAGAATATGAGACTGATTTTGACTGATACAAACGAGATTATCACGTTTGTTGGAATAGATCCTATGTTCTTACAATAATGAAAAATGGCGCCGAGAGAGAGATTCGAACTCCCGAGGTCGTGAAACCAGCGGTTTTCGAGACCGCCGCCTTACCGGGCTGGGCCATCTCGGCTCAATTCTAACAATCCAATTCTTCTATTTAAAACATCATAGGTTTCATCAAATACCTTAAGATATGAACGCGTATCGGGGAGCAGTGAGAGCATGGCTAAGATAACAGAAGACATCGTAAAAGCAAAATCAGCCGCACTGATACTTGCAGCATTAGACAGTGAGACAAAGGATTCCGCACTTCGTGCAATGGCCAAAGCTCTGGATGATAATCGTCACAGGATCCTTGTCGCTAATGCAAAGGATGTCGAATCATCTGTGAAAGCAGGTCTTTCCGATGCTCTTATCAAAAGACTCAAGGTAACCGATGAGAAGATCACCGGTATGATAGACGGTATACTCGATGTAGTAAAATTGAGCGATCCTGTCGGAGAGACAATGTCCACTGTGAAATTAGACAAAGGTCTCACTCTGTATCAGATCAAATGTCCGATTGGAATGCTCGGAGTGATATTCGAGTCACGTCCGGATGTAGTTCCACAGATACTTTCATTGTGTCTCAAGAGCGGCAACGGAGTGGCTTTCAAGGGCGGTTCCGAAGCAGCTAATTCGAATCGCATATTATTCGATCTGCTGACCAAAGCGGCAATTGCAGAGGGCGTTCCGAAAGATGCATTCGTCCTTATGGAGACAAGAGACGATATCTCGGAGATACTGAGTCTCGATCAGTACATAGATCTCCTCATCCCGAGAGGTTCCAATGCTTTTGTTCAATATATTCAGAACAACACAAAGATCCCGGTGCTCGGACATGCCGCAGGTATCTGCCACATCTATGTGGATGATGACGCGGACATAGATCTCGCCGTAAGGACAACGCTTGACTCCAAGATACAGTATCCGGCAGTCTGCAATGCAGTGGAGACTCTCCTTGTCAATTCCAACATCGCAGAGGAATTCCTTCCGAAGATGTGTGCAGAGTTCGTTAAGAACGGTGTGGAGGTAAGATTGGATGCAGACGCTAAGGTATATGTTTCTAAAACGTTACCGACCACAAAAGCGACTGCAAAGGATTGGGACTCGGAGTATAACGATCTAATCATCTCCATCAAGGTCGTCAAGGATATCGCAGAGGCGATCGATTTCATCAATATTCACGGATCGCATCATACAGATGCTATAATGACAGAGAACAAGAAGAAGCAGGCTGTCTTCGTCAAGAATGTTGATTCAGCGGATGTGTTCATAAACGCATCCACAAGATTCGCCGACGGATACAGGTTTGGCAAAGGTGCAGAGGTCGGCATAAGTACGAATAAGATCCACTCACGTGGACCGGTTGGAATGGAAGGCCTGATGATCTACAAGTACGTCCTGATCGGGAATGGTCAGGTGGTTAAGGATTACGTCGGAAATGACGCGAGGCAGTTTCTCCACGAGCAAATAAACAAGAAATATGATCTGTGATAACATGAACAGAAAGGAGCTTCTCGGAGAGGTCGACAGGATAGTCATAAAGGTAGGTACGTCATCGATCACAAAAGGATGCTCCACCACATCGACTTCGTTTATGGATTCCGTTGCAAGGCAGGTAAAGGCCCTCAAAGATGAAGGAAAAGAGATCCTCATCGTCACTTCCGGTGCGATCGGTATCGGTTTAAAGACCATGAATGTCATACCGAAGCCGAACGAGATACCGATAAAACAGGCGGCGGCCTCTGTAGGTCAGTCCATTCTCATGCAGAAATGGAATGAGAGTTTCGATAGGTATGGGCTCATAACGGCTCAGATACTGCTTACCATGGATATTTATTCGGATAGAGAAAGCACTCTGAATCTCAACAATACGATCGATTCATTGTTGGAACACAAGGTAGTTCCTATTTTCAACGAGAATGATGCGGTATGCATCAAAGAGATCGGCCCCGTGTTTGGCGATAATGATACATTATCTGCTGTCATTGCAAGCAGGACGGATGCAGATCTTCTTCTGATCCTTTCTGATGTGGACGGGCTTTATGACAAGAACCCTAAACTTTACGAGGATGCTAAGTTCATTCCGACTGTTGAGAGCATATCACGCGAGGTCATGGATATGGCGGGAGACCCAACTACGAACGTGGGCGTAGGCGGCATGAAGACCAAGATCAAAGCGGCCATAATCTGCCGGGATGCAGGTTGCAGGATGATCATTGCTTCAAGTGATGTTTCCGATATCATTCTCAAGACGGTCGGAGGAGAGGATTTCGGAACTGTTTTTGTTTCAGACAATCTGTTAACAAAGAAGAGACGCTGGCTAAAGTCTGCTTGTTCTCACGGCATCATCGATATCGATGAGGGTGCGGTAGAGGCCATTTCAAATCATCAATCATTGCTGCCCATAGGTATCAAAGGTGTCGAAGGTCTTTTCAACAGAGGTGACGTGGTGAGTATTGTATGCGGAGAGAAGACCATTGCAAAGGGAATACCCAATTACAATTCAGACGAAATATTCAGGATCAGAGGACTTCACAGCGAGAAGATTGAAGAGGTCTTGGGTTATAAGACGCATGACGATGTGTTCATGACAGAGAACATGGTCATTTTCTGATATTGTCAGCTATTTGAATTCATGTCGATCTTCAGAGAAAGGCATCAGATTCTAAATATTGTAAATCACACGGTTAGTCTACTGGTTTGACCGTCAAATATTTAGACTATCGGGAAAGAAAACGAATCATTCGTATCTAATTTGTTAGTCTTTGTAGATTTTTTTAAAATCAATGAATAACGGTTAAATGTGTATAGAAGTGAAAAAGTACTGGTGGGCCCGGAGAGATTTGAACTCTCGACCTCCACCATGTCAAGGTGGCGTCATAACCCCTAGACCACGAGCCCAGTATTAACTCGTATTCGCTTTTGGTAATTATATCTTTCTGAAATTAAGTGGTCCTATCGGTCGTTAATATGTAGATAAAGGTTTCTTGATGGTTTAAAATTTATGAAATATGATTCATTTCATATCGATCGTTCTAAAAATTTCAGGAGATGTAAATATAATGTCTGTATTGAATCTATGGGAAAAAACGAATTTTAAATATTGATTATTGTTTCAATCTATACAACTGGCACACTTTGTAGATGTATGTGTAATAAAGAATCCGTTCAAGATAGACATGAGCTTTTGGATGTTCATATGCACAGTATCTGTATTTTTCTTAATTTGTTTATTTGTAGGATGATATTCAAGGGCAGTTGAAAACGATTGGAGACAATCGATAGAACGATAGTTTTTATCAATCTTTATTATAACGTGTTTGTAATGATAACTCTCGGTATAGAAGGAACGGCCCACACACTTGGTGTCGGCATTGTTGATTCTGAGAAGAAGGTACTTTCCAATGTACTAGATATGTACAAACCTCCAGAAGGAGGTCTTCACCCGAGGGAGGCGGCGAATCATCATGCTGATGTTGTTGCCGATATAATCACAAGATCTTGCAACGAGGCAGGTGTCTCTCTGCATGAAGTCGATCTCATATCATTTTCAATGGGTCCGGGATTGGGCCCCTGTTTAAGAGTTGCAGCAACTGCAGCACGTTCACTTTCATGTCGTTTAGATGTTCCGATATTAGGCGTCAATCATTGTATCGCTCACATCGAGATCGGAAATGCGACAACAGGATGTCACGACCCATGTTTGCTCTACGCCTCGGGTGGTAACACGCAGATCATTGCTTATTCTGATAAAAGGTATCGTATATTCGGAGAGACCCAGGATGTCGGAATAGGAAATATGCTTGACAAGCTTGGAAGGGATCTTGGCCTCGGTTTCTACGCGGGCCCCGTGTTCGAGAAACTTGCAAAAGAAGGAGACAAGCTCCTTGAACTTCCGTATTCTGTAAAAGGAATGGACATCTCTTTCTCAGGGATCATGACGGCAGCTTTGGCATTGAAAAAGAGAGGGTGTAGTTTAGAGGATATTGCATTCTCGATCCAGGAAACAGCATTCGGAATGTTAGCTGAGGTCACAGAACGTGCGATGGCGCATGTAGGCAAGGACGAGGTCCTTCTCGGCGGAGGTGTAGCGCAGAACATGCGCCTTAAAGAGATGATCAAGGTCATGGCTGAAGAGCGCGGTGCGAAGATGTTCTGCCCAGACAGAAGATTCTGTATGGATAATGGTGCCATGATAGCATGGCTCGGCAATATAATGTATAATTCAGGTGTCAGGATGGATATCGAGGACACTCTGATAAGGCAGAGGTTCAGGACCGATGACGTTGAGGTCACTTGGCGTGACTGAGCTGTTCGCCTATTATCTTATCTAAATTGGTTAGGAATTCGTCTCTTTTCTCAGAAGCACACGAACCGCCACTTGCGATTCTGTGTCCTCCACCGGATCCGCCGACAGATGCGCAGGATTCTTTCAAAGCGATTGAAAGATCCACACCCTTATCGAGTTGTATCCACATTCCTCTTGATGAGATCTTTGCCATTTCTTCCGACGTGTTTATTCCAATGGTTGGTTTCATAGGATCCCCTATGAACTGCATTGCAACTCCGCATAGAATGCCGGTAAATCCAGAGGTTGAACTGTCGAACCATTGAATATGTTCCATGGAGGTAAGTCCCTTTGCATCGAGTTCTAAAACACCGTCTATGGTCTGTCTTCTTGATTTCGCCTCAAGTTCCCTTGCTTGGGAAAGACATGTGTTGTCTCCCATTCCGGCACCTATCCCGACGCCCGCAAGTCCCAAGCGTCCGCATCCGTTAAGCAATGATGCGAACAGTTCCGCATCCATCTTCCATTGAGGGAGATAATATCTTGTGCGTGAGACTTCGAACATCGTTTGAGCGCAAACGCCTTGCTGTGTGAGTTTCACAGTTATCATCGAGGAAAGTCTTCTTTTCTCGTCGTCTGTGAGATTAGTAAAATATTTTTCACGGCTGATGTGTGCGTCGTCAAGTAATTTGGCGACACCGTCAACATTTCCGCTTATGCCTCTGATGTACGGGTCGGTTGTCAGGAACAATTCTGAAGTAAGCTGTCCCAACGGGATCAGTGAACCCGTCATCACTTCGATGAAGCCTCTTTTAATTCCCTCATCGAGGAGATATGTGTTGAGCCCCAGCAGTCCGTTTATGTGTTGTCTGTCTCCCGCTATTCCGGCCATTGCGACCTGAACAAGGTCCCAATTCTTCTCATTCATCTGTACGGCGAAAAGGAATGACATCGTTGCGCCGCATCCGGAGGTCATTCCATCGATTCCGTAAAGGTGGGGATTGGCATAGCAGATCCTTTTTGCCTTGTCGCCGACAGTATGATGATCGAGTACAACAACGTCACAGGTCATCTCATCGAATTGTTTGATGTAAGAGGCTCCGAGATCTGTGATGACAATGCATTCTGCATCGGTATTTTTGATGATCTCCATGTATTTATCGTCCAGAGTAGGGAAAATAGTGACTCTGAATTCTTTACCTTCACGGGCAAGCGTCTGAGCGATGATCGCGGCGGCCGATATACCGTCGGCATCATAATGTGAAAATACCTGAATAAAATCATGGCTGCGGACAATTTCCGCAGCTTGTGATAAATGTATAAGAAGTTTTGAAGGTAGGACGTTGTCGTCCATCAGAACACCATCTCACTTAAGCATGAGTTCCGCGTTGCTGAGAGAATACTTCCAGGTTGCGGGTATAACGCCATTCTTTTTGTAATAGCGCTCTAGTCTTCTGATCTTTGCTTCGATCATGTTAAGAC
>JALNYB010000162.1 GCA_023230065.1 Candidatus Methanomethylophilaceae archaeon | reverse complement strand
TTCGGTCATTTCAGGGCCTCTTGAAGATGATCATCGCATGTGCGTTTTCGAAAGGCTCTAAACTCCTTGTTTCTAATATTTCGAATCCTCTGTCTTTCAGTCTTCTTTCTGAGGCTTTGAAGACTTCGTTAGGTTCCATTGTGACATCTTCCGAACGTGCTTTGATAGCGACCATTCCATATTTTGCGTTGAACATGTCCATGTTGTCTGCGATTATGTCTGCCTGTCTCTTTTGTGCCACATCTTCGTAGATTATGTCCGCATTTTCAACAATAAATTGATAATTTTCTGGCTTTGTAGCATCTCCGAGGATCGGTATCATGTTAGGTCTATGATCACACGTTTGAACAAGGTCTCTGAACATCCTTGGTGCGAATTCAATACAGTATATGCTTCCTTTTCTGACAATATCAGAAACATGCGAAGGAGTGGTTCCGCTGGATGCTCCCAGATACAGGACCTTGCTGTCTTCTTTGAACGGAAAATATTTTCCGCCGTTAGTGAGATATGCTGATAGTTTGCTTCTCTGAGGGGGCCATTCTCTGTATTCCACCTCGTTGAATACAGAAAGATGTTCGCCGTAGACTTTAATGCCGGGATAGAGCGAGACTGTATGCAGTCTGCCGTGATCAATAAAGACCGTTCCTCCCGTCATTGAAATAGGCTCCATATCTTCATAATAATATTCAATGTAGATAACAACAACGAACGTATATCCATCGCAAATCCTAAAATGCAGTGGACGTCTACGGTGTATCTATGACGTTAATGGAAACTCTCAGCGCAATAGCTGATGCAGTAGAAGAAGCGATAAAGAAGATTCCGAATTCAAAAGAGAGAGGGGTAGATTTGGGGATGGGTGCTGATGGAACATCAACCTCTCAGATAGATAAAATCGCAGAGAACACTGTTTTGGATTACATTCAGAGGAATAACGTCATATTGAATGTCCTAAGCGAAGAGATAGGTTACGTAGACAACGGTGCCGAAGAGACTCTTGTCCTAGATCCTATCGATGGAACTTCCAATGCGATTGCAGGAGTCCCGTTATTCACGATTTCGATGGCAGTCGGAACCAAAGCACTTTCTGATATTCATACAGCATATCTCAGAAATCTCGTAACGGGCGATGTTATGTGTGCTGAGAAAGGAAAGGGTGCGTTCAAGAACGGTCAACCAATACATGTCAGGCCCGCATCGGATATGAATGATCTGTTCATGATGATCTATCTGGGTAATGGAGCTCATCCTGATTCTTTCGCACTCGCAAAAAGAGTCAGATCCTCACGTGCATATGGATGCGCATCTTTGGAGATGGAGATCGTTGCCGAAGGAGAGGCAGACGGTTTCATGATGTATTCTGAGAATTATCAGCGTGAGATCAGAGTAGTGGATATCGCGGCTAGTTATCTGATATTGAAGGAAGCAGGCGGAGATGTATACGATCTGGAAGGAAATGCTCTCGATATGCCTTTCAATCTCGAATTTCGCTCGAATTTCGTTGCATTCGGCGACCGCAGGGTCTATGAATTCGTCATGAAGAAAGAGGGGATTGTAAAGAATCCTGTATATGGAGTAGCGGTTAATATAGGCGTTCCTGATGCCGTAGCTTATACAAAACGTGTTGTTAACGCCTTGAAAGGAGCAGATTATGTGCTAGATACCAGCGCTGCCCAGATATGTGGTGTAGAAGGCGTTCCCGTAGAGGATATGAAGGTTGACATAATCATCACCATCGGAGGCGATGGAACGATCCTGAGGACCTTGATGAAAAATGATGCGGCTTTGATAGGTGTCAATGCCGGCGGCGTGGGATTCCTTGCCGAGATAGATATCAAGGACATCGAAGAAGGTATTGCAAAGCTCCGTCGTTCTGAGTATCTGATAGAAGAGAGATTCAAGATCGATACTCGGTATAACAACAAATATCTTACAAAGGCCGTGAACGAGGTTGTTGTTCATACGGACTCCGTTGCAAAGATCAGACAGTATAGGGTTTACGTCAATGATGAGCTCATCACAGAGGTCCGTGCGGACGGTATCATCGTTTCGACACCTACAGGTTCGACCTGTTATGCAATGAGCTTAGGTGCGCCCATAATAGATCCGCGTGTGAACGCATTCGTAATCGTACCGATGGCCGCATATAAGTTCGCATCAAGGCCTTTCGTTGTTCCTGCGGATGCAAAGGTCAAAGTAGAAGCAGTTATGGATAAAGGATGTCTTCTCGTGGTTGATGGGCAGGAGGAGTACGAGATGAAGGGAATGACGTCCGTAGAGTTCACAAGGTCTCATGAAAGAGTTAGATTCATAAGATTCAGTACTGATTTCTATTCACGTGTCCGCGAAAAATTGGTGAATTCGATATGATGAAAATATACGGAGTTAGCGTGGATTTCATAGATGGATTCAACGAATCTGCAAAATCCACATATCCTGATGAGTTCATATGTTTCCACAGAGAAAAAGAAGGTGTTGTAACAGAGATGCTTTTGGTTCCAGGGTCT
>JALNYB010000161.1 GCA_023230065.1 Candidatus Methanomethylophilaceae archaeon | reverse complement strand
ATCTCAAAGAATATGCGGAAAAGAATGACGTCACCCTGATATCTCTTCACGATATGTATTCGTGATATCTGCACGCTGATACTCTGAATGCCTTGAATAAATAAGGAGCAATGCAGAATTCACAACGACCAATACAGACCCTACATTGTGTATCAAAGCACCACCGACAGGACCTATTGTTCCCAGCATAGCCAATGCTACTGCGAAGAAATTCCAACACAATGAAAATACTATATTCAAGCTTATTTTAGACATCATCTTCTTTGAAAGCATCTGAAGGAACGGGATCTTACTGATATCATCACCCACAAGTGCCATGTCCGCAGCATCTACGGCAATACCACTTCCTGTACCGCCCATCGCGATTCCCACCCATGCTCTCTTCAGCGCAGGTGCATCGTTGACACCATCTCCAACCATACACACATGAGAACCTTCCGACTGACATTCGAAGATCACATCCATCTTATCTTCAGGAGTGCAGTTCGCCTTCACTTCTGTTATATTGACCTTATCTGCAACATATGATGCTGCATACTCATTGTCACCTGTGAGAAGCATACATTCTGCTCCACAAGACCTGATATCATCGATCGTATCGCCGATACCATCACGTACAACGTCTGAAAGGACAACATATCCGACAGCCTTGAGATCTATCGCCACGAATATGAAAATAAATCCTTTATTGCTGGATTCTTTCATTATTTCGATAATATTATCAGGAACAGCTATTCCTTCCTCCGACATGAACGTCCGTTTTCCTATCAGGACCTTCTTTCCAGACACCATCGCAGATATTCCACTACCCGCTTTCATCTCAAAATATGATGGATTATCTGGTTCTCTGCTGAATCTTCTTCTATAACTACTAACTACAGCCTTTCCAAGCGGATGTTCAGAACGCATCTCCGCAGATGCGATGTAACTGAAGATATCATCATCGGTAAAATCGTGAACGAAACTCCTGATCTCGGATACTGCAGGCTTTCCTGTTGTCAGTGTTCCAGTCTTATCGAACACGACAAGATCTACTTGTGACATCTTCTCCAATCCATCCCCATTACGCACCAATATACCATGCTTGGCCGCATTCCCTATCGCAGCTACGATGGCTGTAGGGGTCGCAAGAATGAATGCACATGGGCAGAATACTATCATTACAGTGACCGCACGCTCTACACTGCCTGAAAAAATGTATGTTATAAGTGCCAGAGCAGCTACAATCACAACTAGATATGATGCCCATCTGTCTGCCAAACGAACTATCTTCGTCTTATCCGCATCCGCAGAATTGACCATTTCAGTCATTCTCTGCAATGAAGAATCGACACTGAGCTCTGTGGAGATCATATTGAAAGTACCCATCTGATTTATCGTTCCGCTGTAAACAGGGTCCCCGACTTTCTTATCCACTGGAATGGACTCTCCTGTTATTACCGCCTGATCTATGGAAGTTGTACCGAAAGATACCTTACCGTCTACAGGTATGACCTCTCCTGCAAGGATTATTATCGTCTCTCCGACACGGATATCCTCAGAAGGAACAATACATTCCTTACCGTCACGCACGACCCTTCCCGTGCTAGGGATCATTTTGATCAGTTTCTCTATACCTGCATTTGACTTTGCAGCAGAATAATCTTCGAGGAGACCCCCTATTGCCATTATGAATGCAACTTCGCCTGCAGCGAAGTATTCACCCAATGCAATAGATGCGATGATTGCCATTGCAACAAGCACGTCTGCTTTGATATCGAATTTGGTGACCATTCCTATGATCGCATCTTTGAAGATAGGCACACCGCATAGTATTATTGCGATCCATGCGGGATCGATGATCATTCTATCTCCATAGAAGAATGATGTGATCAATGATACTGCAGATATGATCAAAAATAATGTATAACGCTTCAATTCATCCTTGAATAAATCTATAACTGCAGACATTTTTATTCAAAACATCTAAAACTGTTTCATAGATTTAAGACTATTTCTTCTATGCTGGCACTTTACATACTTTTTTGAAAAGATTATTATTCACATACTATTAATCTGAAACTAGTAACATTCTGTACCATCTTTCTGCATAACTTATGTTGGCGAACACATAAAGAAATTATCTAAAACAAACAATAAAATTAGAAGATCTATAGAACAGATTACGATTCATTCGGAATCTCTACGACCCTTACTTCTATGCCGAAATCTTTCAAACGGTCTACAGCGGAAATAATAAGGTCCTTCATATCCACATCATAACATAGAATGGAATTCTTTCCGAGGATATTATCCATCATACAATTCTCCAGACCATTATAAACGAAATCCGTTGCTAACTTATTGTCAAATACGGCCTTTCTGGAGCTTGTTCCGAACACACCTACATGAATATGTCCTGAAACATCCATCGCATTGTCCATAACGCTCTGTTCTAGATTCTTATTCACGGGTATGATGAACAGACTTCCAACCTTATTCCCGTTTGGAGCCATCTTGCTGACTAGC
>JALNYB010000159.1 GCA_023230065.1 Candidatus Methanomethylophilaceae archaeon | reverse complement strand
CGAAGCATAATGATTCGCGGCGGAATTCTCATGCGTCCGCACGTATGCCGTACACGAAACCAAAGTACATCCAAAGAATCCCGCTTAAACAAATTCGATCCGGTTCGCCGGGAAGGGGGGTTCGCAAATCAAAGATTTGCTCTCCGACTCGGGTCTACGACCCTCGCTTGTTCACAAGTCTATCGACTTGATCGCAAACATTCTGTTTGCTCAGCTAAGATCGCCGGCTGCGCCGTCGATCCGCCTCCGCTGAGGCCGCCCCTTCGGGTCAGCCCGCTCGCAAACCTTCGGTTTGCTCTCCGACTCGGGTCTTCGACCCTCGCTTGGGCGCAATACGACAGCGGACAGATACTAAAAATAATAGATAGGGATGAGGTTTTACTCAATCAATCCCTTAGTTTTCAGATGAACGAGATATTTTTCTTTAGAGAACGTACAATCGATAAACGCCATCAAATCAGCTTTTTTATCAAATTTCATTTGATGCGTCATTTCTGAAAGGAGAGCATCTGAAAGAGCATTTCCGCCTCCATGACTGATATGCGTATGAATATATGGGCTCAACCGACCCCCGGGTGTTTCATATCGGTAATAGATGTGATGACCGCTTCGCTTCTCGCAAAATCCTTTTCGGATTGCAGCACGGGCAAAATCATCTTTTTTTACCGGCATTCAACTCCCGCCGTCCCGCTCATTCAGATAGGAGAGAACCTGATCAAAATCGATGTACTCCTGCAGCTTACTCTTTATCAGGAGTCCGTCATCGGTATGCTTACTATCGGGAAACTCGGTAAAGAAGAGAACATGCCCCTCAACGCACTCCTCCAAACACTCAATTGTCCTCTGATAGGTCGAACCATACCCGTTCAAAGCGAGTTCATCATTTTTAAGACACCACACCGCATTATCGATATCATAGGAAAGTTGGAATTGGATAGGCTTATGTATCGTATATCGACCAAGAGAAGTAAGTTCAACCGACAATGTACCCATACCCCCATACGCAAAGACCAACTCCTCCAATGCCTGAATCGATGACGCCACAACATCTCCATACGTTTGATCCCCTTTCCGAAGAGCAACAATCCGCTGATGAACTTCGGCAGATACCATAACGGATTTTTTTTGTTCAGCATCCATCGTCTGCATGATACAAAATACTAGGGGGTGTAACATAATAGTTTTTCTCCATCAGATACGTGCGATCTCCAAGGCTGATTATTTTAGAATCCATTCGGTAGATTGGATGCTGCTAAATATCCTGCAGAAGAAATACGATTGATATCCCTCCCATTCTCCAAAGCCATAGAACATGAGTGAGTACTGCAAGGCTTTCGAAAAATATTTTGCGGAAACGTCTGAAGGAATATCCAAAATCTATGCATATATGATATTTTGGATCTGATTACGGCTCTATTCAGGTTCCCGTGCTTTTGTATAACGCGAAAGCGGGGATAATAACTCTTACTCCCATCCATTTGCCGAAATTATTTTCATGATGCACTTTTTCAGCGGCTGTATGTCATTTTGCAGAACATTCCAGACAATTTCCCAGTTAATATCAAAATAGCCATGGGTCAGCCGATCCCGCATCCCGGATACGCTCTTCCATGAGATTGCAGGGCATCGTGCTTTTTGTTCATCCGAGAGTTTTTTGCTTGCCTCTCCAATGATCTCGAGCGACTTTTGCACAAAGTGCTGAACTACTTTATCCGTGTCGAGTTTTTCAAAGGTCAGACCTTTTGTGTTCTCTTCCAGAAAGAGTATCTCATCACGAATGTGGAGCATGAACATTTTATCTGTTTTCATATCATTACCACTTCTGCGATGACTTCAGATCGTATATAGGGGCTGAGAGAGCGTTCTGCAATCAGGTCGACTTTCCGTCCGAAGAGATCTTCCAGATAAGCGCCCAGGGAAACCAGATTGGCAAGTGTCGATTCTCCCGGTCTGAAGGTATAGAGTACATCAACGTCCGATTCAGGCCTGTCCTCACCCCGCGAAACTGAGCCGAAGATCCCGATCGTTTCAATTCCAAACCGTTCACGCAGTTCAGGGAGATGTGCTTCCAGTTTTGCGAGGACGTCCTCTTTGATGCTTTCGTATTCAGTCATCTCGTCGATATGTGTTAATTAGTTGTTGGATGTTATGAGTTTATTCCCTGGGTGATATTCGGCGGAGTGTCATCTCTCTAAAATAAAAGGGAGACGGGGGCTTGCGGGAAGTGAAAAATGCCCAGTTTCAGTATGGATATGGATCGTTCGATCTGTGCATTCCTTTCTTCAATCTGCACTCCCTTTTCAAATAGAACGTATGTATTGTGAGAAAGCACACCGCGTAAGTCCCATTAAAAGAATCTGCAGCCACTCATCCTAAAAGACATAATGGAGCGAATAGGTACAAAAATAGTTCATGAATTGTTCAAATTAAGCACATCAGCAGTTTTTTGCGTCATCTTCATTAAAACTGCATCTATTGTATGATAATCTGTGCTGAAGGTCATATTCTCCTGAGATATCGCTGCACAG
>JALNYB010000160.1 GCA_023230065.1 Candidatus Methanomethylophilaceae archaeon | reverse complement strand
ACAAATGCTCTAAACCGACTAGCCAGACAGTAAAAGGAGTGCCGAGGATGGGGTTCGAACCCATGACCTTCGGATTTCCCTGGAAGAGGTCTGTATAGACCAGAACCCTATGAGTCCGACGCTCCACCAGGCTGAGCCACCTCGGCATTTAATTGTTAGGCTCAGGGTCGGGAATAAGTTTTGATTTAAAGAAGTTTCGGAGGACTCTGAATGTACTCATTCAGAGGCTGTCTCTTCGATTGCAGACTCTTCTACAACTTCCTCGACAGCAGCTTCTTCTGTAACGACTTCTTCCGAAGCCTCTTCAGGCGCAGCTACTGCAACTTCCTCGATGATGGATTCGGGCTCTCCGTCTCCAACCTTGAGGATTTCAGACTTGCGGATCTCTATCCTCTTCATGGGGATAACGACGCGGCATGCCCTTGCGAGATCCTTTGAAAGATCTCCTGAAATGATTGATTTTACTATATCTGAAAGAGTCATTTTCTCTGCCATTGCAGTGAGTGTTGTACCGATGACACTTCTCATTCCGATCTCTTGTGATGACTGTACACGCCTCTCTGCGATAGACATTGTTTTGATCCTTACGAAGAAGTGATCGAATGTCATAACATCTACGACGTGGTCGGTCTTTGTTTTCTTTCTGCGTGTCAGCCTTCTGACGTAATCGCTCGTAAGATCATGTCCGATGAACTCGGTCTTTGCCTCGTGTCCATCTGTTCCTGTGATCTTGAATTTGAGCTTAATATGCATTTTGGAGAAATCTCCGGTGAGATCCTGCACGGTGACCTCTGCGGTCCTTCCGAGCAATAATTCGGGATCTGCTGCTGGTGATTCACCGATCACGATCTCGTTGAACATGCGAGGTGCGTGAATATTATACCACTCTTTTGCCTTCCACTTATCCTTGACCTTACGGCCGGCGTTTCCTTTTGTCTTTCTTGATGCGACTGTTGACGATGCCATCAGAATCCTCCTTTAAGATTCGTATAAGCATGGGATTGGGTGATTGTATTAATATCTTTGTCAACCTTAAATTTTCTATCTCTATGAAAAAATGAGATAGCCAGCATATTTTATATTATCACAATAAGGACAAAATTACCACATTGTGGTTGGTACCGCATATATTTAAATTTTACTCAAAATTACGCCAAAAATCACATATTCACAATGAATGAAATGTAAAAGAAAAAGAGGGTTTTTAACCCTCATGAAATGTTTAAAGCTTAACGGGCACAACGTGCGCTGATAATCCAAGATCTTCTGCAGACATTCCCATTGCAATTCCATAGAGTTGTGAAAGATGGAGTACAGGTATGCTGTATCCAAGATCGCCCTGAACAGAATCGAACTGAAGGTGACAGAACGGACATACATCGACAATGTATTTCGCGCCTGACTCGGTCATGTTCTCGAGATTTGTCTTTGTGAACTCTTTTGCAACGTCACCGAAGGCGGCTTTGAGTCCTCCTCCTGCACCACAGCACAATGTCTTCTGTTTTCTGGGAAGGCTTGTTGCTCCTGTTGCTTCAACGAGGTCATCGAGAATGTGTGGATTCTCGGGATCATCGATCTCTTTTATCTCACTTGGTTTCAGGAAGTGGCATCCGTAGAAGGTTGCAACCTGATAATCCAGAGGCTTTGTGATTGCTGCTTTGATCTTCTCAATACCGACATCATTGTAGAGGACTTCTGCGAAGTGGCGTACCTGAGTTGTTCCTTTGTACTCCATTCCGATCTCTGCAAGAATCTTGTTGATCGCTGCAAGTTTATCGGCGTTGTTGTTGAGCTCGTGTGCGGCCTCAAAGAGTGATCCGTAACATCCGTTACAGATGGTAACTATAGGAAGCCCCATTTTCTCTGCAAGAGCAAGGTTCCTCGCTGCTGCTGCAAGCCATGCATCTCTGCTGAATGCTCTGATGACTCCCGGTGCAGGACAGCATGATGCGTCCTGAATATCGACGAGTTCGAGTCCAAGCCTTTCAGATATGACACGAGTGGATTTCTCCAGACCCGGATATCTGAGTGGTGCTATGCAACCTAAGAAAAATGCGTATTTAGCCATTAATATCACTCCACAATCTTGTTAAATCCTGTTGTTTTCAGGATCTTGTCCACATCTTCCATTGCTTTCTTGTTTGAAAGTACTGTGGGCGGTATCTCAGGAAGACCCATTGAGCTTCTGAGTGCTTTTATCTTGTCATTGATTCCGACCGTGTGACCAGTCTTGTAGAAGCTTGCTGCGGTCTTCTTGTGGTTGTCATATATGTGACCTTCTGCAACTGCAATATTCCTCAATGCTATTACAATATCGACGATCGGAACTGAACGGGGACATCTCTCTACACAGGTGTAGCATGTGCTGCACTCCCAGAGTTCCTCACTGTTGACTATTTGGTCTTTGAGTCCAAGCTGCGCCATTCTCATGAGCTTTCTGACTCTATATGATGTGCGCCTTCCTGAAGGACAGCTGGCTGTGCATGTTCCACATTGGAAACACATTTTAACATCTTCGCCACCTGCGG
>JALNYB010000158.1 GCA_023230065.1 Candidatus Methanomethylophilaceae archaeon | reverse complement strand
GGACCCAAAGATCTTAGATTCTATCAAGAACGGATTCTACGGACGCCTCTCATCATACATACGTCAGATAGGTGAAGATCTTTTGTTCCTTCAGGAAACGAAGAACAAATTCAGGAACCTCCCGGCAGTAGATCCCAAGGTACCAACATTGGTCATTGCAGGATTCCCTAATGTAGGAAAAAGCAAACTCGTCACTGTACTGAGCACGGCCGCACCTACAATTGCACCATATCCGTTCACAACAAAAGGTATTGTCATCGGACATATCGAAGACGACTGGAGAAAATTTCAAGTCATCGACACACCTGGTCTTCTCGACCGTCAGTTCGAGGACAGGAACGATATCGAGAAACAAGCAGTTCTTGCACTCAGATATCTAACCGATATAATGGTATTCATCCTGGATCCTTCGGAAACATGCGGATTCGCCATGGACAAACAGCTTGAACTACTTGCTTCTGTTCAGGCAGGATTCACAACAGTCCCGATCATTGTCGCAGAGAGTAAAGCAGATCTTATTCGCACAGACAGCGAAAACATCCATTTCTCAGCTGAGACAGGAGAAGGCATGGAAGAATTCAGAACTCTTCTCATAACTAAACTCAGAACAATGTTCCGTGAAAGAGCAGTAGATACAGACCTCGAAGAAGAGGAAAAGGAATAACGATGCCGAGTAAACTTGCTGTAAGCAGCGAGATGGATGCGTATTTTAAAGAACTCTCCAGACAAAATAACGAATGTTATGCTATTGCAGAGATAGCTAAAAAAGAAGGAAAGGATCCCGAGACCTTTGTTGAGATCCCTCAAGCTGAAGACCTTGCTTCCCGTGTAGAAAAATTACTGTATGAATATCACGTAGAAGGTATCGCAGATGATATACGCAGACTTACGGATAAATACGGAAACCGTGAGATCGTTGCTCTGATGGTAGCAAAAGAGTATGCTAATAAACCTGCAGAAAGTTTAGAAAAAGCAGTTGACAGGGCAGTGAGGGTCGGACTTGCAGTATTGACAGAAGGAATCTTGGTCGCCCCCCTAGAAGGTATCGCAGATACAAAGATCAAAATGAACAGTGACGGAACGAATTATATCGATCTTATGTTCGCGGGACCCATCCGTGCTGCAGGTGGTACAGGACAGGCAATGAGTGTACTGATCGCAGATATGGTCAGGCAGGCATTGGGTATCGGAAAATACATCCCAACACCTCAAGAAGCCGCAAGATTCGATGAGGAAATTCCATTATACAAACAGTGTCAACATTTACAATTCACACCTACTTCCGCAGAGATCGCATTGATAGTTCAAAACTGTCCTGTCTGTATCGACGGAGAAGGAACAGAAGTAATGGAGATCTCGGGATTCCGGGATCTTCCACGTATTGAAACAAACCGCGTCAGAGGCGGTGCCTGTCTGGTAATTGCAGAAGGAATGTGTCTTAAAGCAGCAAAACTGAAAAAACACGTAGACAAACTGAATATCGAAGGCTGGGATTTCATCGATAAATATCTTGATGCACACAAGATGACCGATGTCGAAGAGGATGGAAAGAAAGAGGTCGAACCTTCATTCAAATATCTCAAAGATCTGGTTGCAGGACGCCCTATATTCGGACATCCCTGCAAAGTGGGAGGATTCAGATTAAGATACGGAAGAGCAAGGACATCTGGACTGGCATCACTCGCATACAGCCCCGCTACAATGTATGCAATGGATGAATTCATGGCATTAGGCACACAATTGAAGATCGAAAGACCTGGAAAAGCATGTGTAGTAACTCCGTGTGATATGCTTGAAGGACCTACGTTATTGTTGAATAACGGAAACCTCGTCTACTGTCAAACCAAAGAAGAAGTAATTGCCATCAAAGATCAGATATCTGAGATCGTAGATAACGGAGAGATCCTTATCCCATACGGGGAATTCTGCGAAAATAACCATCTACTCATCCCATGCGGATATGTAGTTGAATGGCATAGAGAGGAATTAGCATCCAAAGGTCCCCTTCCAGATGATTGGAATGATCCCACTTATGAACGCGCAAAAGAAATGTGCCATACACTCGGAGTCGCACTTCACCCCAATTTTAACTTAATGTGGTTCGATGTCAAAATCGATTCTCTAAAAGCCCTTAGAAAACAGATTCTTGATACAGGAGCATATTTAGAAGAAAAAA
Source organism: Candidatus Methanomethylophilaceae archaeon (assembly GCA_023230065.1). GTDB lineage: Archaea > Thermoplasmatota > Thermoplasmata > Methanomassiliicoccales > Methanomethylophilaceae > JALNYB01. Next base: position 353 of record JALNYB010000158.1, on the reverse strand, counting down.
TAACACTTCAAAAAGAACCTGTCACTAAAAGAACACTTGAAGATCTCTGTGTACCTCACATAATATCGGGAAACAGAGTGATCGTCCAAAAAAAATATTCACTTCCGATAGTAGACTGTCTTGGACTTGGCATCAACGGCGATAAATTCGTCTCAAGAGTAGAATTAGAAGGCGAAAATTCCCTCGAAGCTGTAAGTAAAGCTGCATGTTATGAAGTCAGAGCAAGAGCAAGGACCCGCATAGGTACAAGAATGGGACGCCCTGAAAAAGCAAAAGAACGTATAATGGCGCCTAAAGTGGATGCCATTTTCCCAGTTGGAGATGTCCAACCAAGAAAAAACATAGATTGCGCA
>JALNYB010000033.1 GCA_023230065.1 Candidatus Methanomethylophilaceae archaeon | reverse complement strand
CCAAGTAATATCTATGATACAGAGTTGCCTCGTTGTTCAGGTCATCCATCGTAAGCCCCAGGTATTTGACTATGGCCTTAACATCGGCATGACCGAGTAAGGAGGATATAGTCGCGAGGGGAACAACTGCTCTATACCACATCCGCGCACAAGTCTTATGGAATGTGTGATTGGATACGGAACGTTCGATATCTGAATGGGCGCAGACATCCTTAACGAGATTATCAATGAACGTTTTTCCAGATTTACGAGTTCCATGTCTCGGAATCATCAACAGAGGACGGTCAGAATATGGATCAGTAAAGATACTATTTCTGAAAGCCATTTAATCCGAAAAGACTATCAAAGAATCATTCACAAAAAGCGTTGTTCTTATTTTGTTCTTTTTCACATGAATGACCAAATGACCTTTACAGACATCATCGAGTGTAAGACCGAGTATATCGAATCTTCAAAGTGCCAATATCAACTCCAGATGAATCATCAATTTTTCGATGGGAGACATCGAGATCGAATAAATGTGAATCGAATATGGATTGAAAATCAATTCACATATATTCTCATTGAAAATTCAACGTGACGCTATCTTTGTTTAGAAAATCATTCCAATTCCAAATACAAGATTGAATAGGTACTCTATCTTCAATATATGCAGTATAAACTCCCTTATTATATTTTATAACGAAATTTCCATTTTTAAAAATCAATAAGATACCAGATCTGTTGAATTTAACCAAATCTTCAATCACTGAATCGAACTCGCAACAAAACGGTTTATTGACCTCGGAAGAATGTCCATCATATGCAATGTTTGATGTTCCGCAAATCACTTTACTAAATTTACCATTTTCCATTTTAGAATAAATGGTCATTTTGCCTGATTTATTTTTATTACTAGATGTTGTTTGTTCTTGAATTTCAACACCAATTATATCTTTCTTAGATAGCTGAATTTCAACCATGAATAAGAATGGTCATAATCGTTTAAATATTCAATCAAAATGCAACTGAAATGTCACATAGATAGTTATCTATATGTACTCAAATAGATATGTATCTATCTGATGAATATAGATGATGCAGATCTAGGAAAATGTTCGATGATCTTTAAGGCCCTTTCAGATCCTAACAGACTGAGAATAGTTCTTATGTTGAAAAATGGAGAGCTATGCGCATGTAAGATATTGGAATTATTCAGCATTACTCAACCGACTTTGTCGCATCACATGAAGACCCTTGTAGATGCAGGTATAGTTAATGTAGAACAGATAGGAAAATGGTCACATTATTCTTTGGATTCAGAGGGGTGGAAAACTATTCGCATATTTTTGGATGAATTGGGTGTTTGAACATGTCGGCATGGGATTTTTTTCAGGATCAGATCCTCGGTATGCATTGGATAAACGATCTCGTAGGTTCTCTTTTGACATTTCTCGGAGTAGATATCACCACAAGAATCGGTGGAAGTCTTCAGTTCTTTATTTACGATTGTACCAAGATAGTTATTCTTCTGGTAGTATTGATCTATATCATATCTTATATCCAATCATATTTCCCACCAGAACGTACTAAGCAGATATTGGGAAACATAAAGGGAATATGGGCCAATTTTATAGGTGCTATATTGGGAACATTGACACCGTTCTGCAGTTGTTCTTCTATACCTATATTCATAGGTTTTACCAAAGCAGGATTGCCATTGGGAGTAACATTCTCGTTTCTGATATCATCTCCATTGGTGGATATGGGGGCATTGGTGATTCTGATGGGTATATTCGGGTTCAATGTTGCTGTGGCATATGTGATAGTGGGAATACTTCTTGCGGTTGTCGGCGGTTCTATAATCCAGAGATTGGGGATGGAGGATCAGATCGAGGAGTTTGCGCGTCCGGAGGCATGTTCGTGTGAAGGAGGAAACTGTTCTTCAGATGAAAAATATGTGCCCGCTGAGGACATAGATCGTAGAAATTATGCATGGACGCAAGTAAAATTCACACTTAAGAAGGTTTTTCCATATCTATTGCTGGGTGTATTCATAGGTGCGTTGATTCATAATTGGATCCCCACAGATATAATTCAGGCAATATTGGGACAGGAGAATCCATTCTCAGTAATAATCGCAACGTTGTTGGGTGCTCCTGTATATGCAGATATATTCGGAACCATTCCGATAGCTGAAGCGTTATTCGATAAAGGTGTTGAGGTCGGTACGATCTTGGCATTTATGATGTCTGTTACTACATTATCTATTCCGTCTTTGGTATTATTGAAGACAGTAGTTAAGAAGAAATTACTGGAAACATTCATACTGATTGTATTGATTGGAATAATTGTAATCGGATATCTGTTTAACTTTTTAATGATGTTATGAGGTGATAATATGGGATTATTCAAAAAAGAAAATAAGGAAGACAAGAAAGAGCAAGCATCTGAAAATGAGGCTTATCTAAAGGTATTGGGCGGAGGATGCGCTAAATGTAGTGAACTTGAGGCAAACGCAAAGAAAGCATTGGAGCAACTTGGAATGCCGATCGAGATCCAGCACGTAAGAGACATGCGTGACATCGCATCATATGGTGTAATGTTAACGCCAGCATTGGTTCTCGGGAAGAAGGCATTTTCTCCTGGAAAGATACTGTCTGTCGATGAGATAGTTGAATTATTGAACAAGAACAAAAAGGAGTGAGAAATATGAGAATGTTAGCAGAGTTCTATCCAGAATTCACAAAGAAATTGGATGAGATAGATGCAATGTATGCGAAGGATATGCCGATCGATGAGAAAACGTATCAGTTCATATGTTTGGCATTGTCGATCAAAGGACGTAGTGCACCATGTGTAAGAAAGCATTTCAAAGGTGCTTTGGCTGCTGGGGCGACAGTCGAAGAAGTAAGCTATATCTTGGCGTTGACAATGCGTGAAGCTGCGGGTGCAGATGATTGTTGGACTCATGACGTGTTAAAAGATTGGCAGGAGATAATCTCAGGCAATTCGCAGTCGTCAAAAAGTTGTTGCTGTCAAAAATGAAATAAGAGCAATAAAAATGAGAATAAGAGGGGATTTCCTTCTTATTCTCTAAATTATTTAGAATTTACCGATGACGGCCTTTATACGTCTGACGCCGGCCGCAGAGCTTTCTTCTTTTAAGATCTTAAATCCTTCAAGTTCTCCGGTGTGTGTCACATGAGGTCCGCCACATAGTTCGCTGGAAATATCTCCGATGGAGTATACTTTGACGATCTCTCCGTATTTGCTCTCGAATACTCCGATGGCACCTGATGTTTTCGCCTCATCGTGGTTCATTTCCTTGCATACGACCGGTATATCTGCTTTGATAGCATCATTGACATAATTTTCAAGGGCTTTGAGTTCTTCAAGAGTTAGTTTCCTGTCGAAGTTGAAGTCGAATCTTAATCTTTCGGCTGTAATATTGCTTCCTTTCTGCCTGATATTAGGATCGACAATGTTCCTGAGTGCGGCATTTAGGAGGTGTGTTGCGGTGTGCAGTTTAGTGGTTTCCTCGCTATTGTCCGCAAGTCCGCCTTTGAATATCTGGTCTGCTCCGGCTCTGGATTTGTCTTGATGTTCTTTGAATCTGCTGTTAAAATCATTCAGATCTACAGTGAGATTCTTCTCCGCTGCAAGTTCCTGTGTCAATTCTACAGGGAATCCATATGTATCATACAGCTGGAAAACGCGTTCTCCATCAAGGATTTTGGAATCTACATTCTCTGAGAGCATTTCATCGAATCTTCTTAGACCTTTTCTGAGGGTTTTGTGGAATTTCTCTTCTTCTGCTGTTATTTGAGTGTAGATGGAATCTTTGTTTTTTTCTAGTTCAGAGTATGCCGGAGAGTATTCATTTACGATGACCTCTGATATTTTTTGCATGTTAATGCCTTCGATACCGATGTTGGACATGTATCTGCTTGCTCTTCTGATAAGCCTTCTGAGAATGTATCCCTGGCCGATCTTCGCTGGGACCACGCCGTCTCCGAGCATGAATGTTGCAGCTCTCAGATGATCGGAGATAATCCTGAATGCTTTGATATCATCAGAATATTTTTTTCCTGACAGTTCTTCCAGTTTTTTGATGATCCCGGTGAAAAGTGAAGTATCATAAACAGTCTCAACGCCATTGACGATACGGAGTGCCCTCTCTAGTCCCATTCCGGTGTCAACGTTCTGTTGTTTCAAAGTTGTGAATTTTCCGTCATTATCTTTGAAGTATTGCATGAACACATTATTCCAGATTTCAGTGTATTTTCCGCAGTGACATGAAGGTCCGCAGTTTGGACCGCATTTTTTCCTTCCGTCATCATAGAATATCTCAGTGTCTGGGCCGCATGGTCCAGTTTGTCCTGCAGGTCCCCACCAATTATCATTTCTTCCATAGAAGAATATTTGATCATCCTTAAATCCGTGTGATTTCCATAATTCTGCCGTTTCTATGTCTTTAGGGATATCTCCTTCGCCTGCAAATGCAGTGACGGCTAGATGATCTATCGGAATTTTCAGTACAGTTTGTAGAAGATCAAAGCTGAATTCTATAGATTCTTTTTTGAAATAATCTCCGAGTGACCAGTTTCCGAGCATTTCGAAGAAGGTAAGGTGGCTTGCATCTCCAACTTCATCAATATCTCCTGTCCTGATACATTTCTGGAAGTCGCAAAGTCTCTTTCCTTCGGGATGTTTTTCACCTAGAAGATATGGGACCAAAGGATGCATTCCAGCTGTTGTGAATAAGACCGTAGGGTCGTTCTCGGGTATTAGTGAGGCCGATCTAATTTGTTTGTGGCCTCTTGCTATGAAGAAATCGACGTATGCTTCTCTAAGTTCTTGAGCGTCCATCTTGTACACCCCAATATCTGTGTGATATTCTTATCATTTATATACACTCTGAATGTGCGCTGTTCAAGGTGTTAATCAGATTTAGAGGCTTCGTAGAGTGCATCTGTGATCATGCCGTCAAATACGACAATCTTCTTTTTTTCAGATTCTAATATTTTCGAGGGCAGGTGTCCTATTTCTTTCACTACTATTGTATTGCAATCACCAAGAGCACGGATGACACTTCCTATATGATCTCTATGGGCATTGCCTGAGACTTCTGTTGCGGTGTTTATTTCGACAGTGCGAAGATATTTGGGGCCATCTTTATCAGTAGAATAGATCCTGAATTTAGTAGCATTACCAAAACCAGAATCTACCATATTGCCATCATTTGATGCTACAGCGGTGTTAGTTCCGTTGTTGATGTTGATCGACAGAGGTTCTGATGCAGGTCCGCAACCTGATTTGCAGTTTCCGAAATGAAGGAATTCTCCGGAACGATCGTTATCAAGAAGTCCGATAGCATCTGCGCGACACTGTTTGCAGTGACGCATCATCTTTGCATCTATCGAACACTCGTCCATTAATGTTTTTCTTTCTTCAGATGTCGGTGCACGCATGTTGCTGAAATTGGTGCCTTCTACGGGTATCAGTGGAAGGATGTTGATTATGTATGCTCCAAGACTCTTGACCTTCTTCACGAGTTCAGGAATGTGCTTATCGTTGACACCAGGGACCATCACAACATTCACTTTTACAAGCATTCCGAGATCCGCTGCGAGTTTAATTCCTTCTAGTTGTTTTTTCATCAAGATCTCTGCGCCATCCTTGCCTGTGTGTTTTATCCCTTTCCAGATAACCATATCGTAAATTTTTTCTCCTATCTGGGGATCACATGCATTCATGGTTACAGTAAGGAACCTCACACCTAGATCATAAAGTCTATTTACTTCATCAGGGAGTGCCAATCCGTTAGTGGAAACGCATAATGTAAGATCAGGGAATTCTTTTTTTACAAGTTCTAATGTGCGGAATGTCTCTTTATTTGCCAGAGGATCTCCTGGGCCGGCTATTCCGATGACCTTCAGGTTAGGAACTTTTTCTAAAACTGCACGTATTTTAACTATAGATTGTTCTGGCGTTAGCACTTCACTGGTAACTCCGGGACGGGATTCGTTGCTGCAGTCGAATTTCCTGTTACAGTAATTGCATTGAATATTGCATCTAGGTGCAACGGGAAGATGCATCCTAGCAAAAGTATGGTGGGCTTCCTCATTGTAGCACGGATGAGTTCTCAGCGCTTCTTCCAATTCTTTTTTTACTACCATCAAACTGTAATATACTTTCGATTATATTATCAGTGGTAAATGCACGTAATGAATACTCTATACTATTACTTATAATAAGAGGGATTCTAAATAGGAGATAAAAATGTCAGATCTATTTAATGTTGAAGGGATTATCGCGGATATGAACAGCAATATGCCAATCAATCGTAGGTCTTTATTAGATTACATGGAGAATGGGGACCTCACGTATGTAACAAGAAAAGGAATAAAGGGTACGTTTGATCGAGCTGAATTGGATTATTTGGCTGGAATATGTAACGAAATTGAAAAGATGAGATTTAGATTGCCGATATTCGTCAGTACTGATTCATCTTCATCCAACGGCGCGTGGAAAGTCGAGGGAATCATTGAAGCAGGAGTGATTGCAAGAATTCTCGGGAAGAAGTTGTACCGTGAAGATTATGTACAATTACACTATCCAGACCTTGTAGAATTAAGAAAATTATTGCCTAATTTGGTGATTATTTTGTTTCTTCCATGATGTGCCTGTGTACGGGTTGAAAAACTTTATATACAGTTCCTGTTTACAGGATTTTGTGCGATGTGAAGCATCGTGTGGTTTGTGAGATTTACTCGCAAATTATTGCGGTGCGAACATTGTTCGTAACGCTAATTCCTGGCGCAACAGTAGTTGTTAAATACTACTTATGCCTCGGGAGTATTCACCGAACTGGGCGATTGCCTGGTTCAATGAAATTCATGCACCCGAACAGAGGTCCTGTTTCGGGGAAGAGGTCGAGGGCTCCGTATATGGAGGATGAGAACGGATAAAGCCCAATGAAAACCGATCATACGCAACCTGGACGTGTGCTAGATCATACGCCAGCGGCGATGCTACGCCGCATGGGGGATGGTTCGGCTAGAGCGCTGAAGAAGGTCGTGTCAAGCTGCGAAAAGCGTCGGGTAGGCGCAAGAAACCTATGATCCGACGATGACCTAATGGGACTTCCTATTCTTCGGAATGATCAGTAATGATCGGGAACGCGGGGGATTGAAGCATCTTAGTACCCGCAGGAAAAGAAATCAATTGAGATACCGTTATTAAAGGCGATCGAACGCGGTAAAGGGCAAACTGAATCCCATTTGGAAACATTTGGGAGATGTGGTGTTATAGACTCTTTTATTCCTAAGTCCAAATATTCAAAATTGACTGGAAAGTCATGCCATAGAGGGTGATAGCCCCTTAGAAGAAGGTGGATATGGAAATTTTAGAAGTTCTCGAGTAACGTGCGTTGGATATCGCGCGTGAATTTGGGAGACATTCGCTTCCAACCCTAAATACGTCTCTAGTCCGATAGTGTAGTAGTAGCGTGAGCGAAAACTGAAAAGTACCCTTAACGGGAGATGAAAAGACCTGAAACCATGCGGTCAAAGATTTATATGGCATGAAAGGGAAGAAGCCAATTTATTGGTGGACCAGTGTCATATTGTTCGTTTAGAAAAACGATCCAGGGAGTTCCAATCATTGGCGAGGTTAACTGTTCAATCAGGTAGCCGAAGGGAAACCGATAGTCCGCAATTTTTATGAGGGACAAGGTGTGCTCGCCTGGAGTCAATGGTGTGGATACCCGAAGCCGGTCGATCTATGCCTGAGCAAGATGAAGCCTCTCGAAGGGGAGGTGGAGGTCTGAACCAGTACTGATGTGCAAATCGTTTGGATGACTTGGGTATAGGGGTGAAAGGCCAATCTAGGCCGGAAATAGCTGGTTCCCCCTGAAACTAGTCGTAGCTAGACCTCGATCGAGGTAGAACATGAGGTAGAGCACCGATTGAGCGCTTAGGGAAAGAAATTTCTCGGCGTTCTGTCAAACTCCGAACTTGTGTTCATCGTAGACATCGGGTGCTAGGCCATCCGGGGTAAGCTTGGTGGCCATAAGGGAAACAACCCAGACTATAGTTAAGGTCCCTAAATTTCGGTCAAGTGTAATATGAAATGGCGTCGGCAGTCCAAAACAACCGGGAGGTGGGCTTAGAAGCAGCCATCCTTTAAAGATAGCGTAACAGCTCACCGGTCGAGATTGTGGGCCCAGAAAATGGACGGGGCTAAACCGAGTACCGATACTATAGAATACAGAAATGTAATTTGGTAAGGGGGCGCGGTGCATGGGCAGAAGCAGGGCTGTGAAGTCCTGTGGACCGTGTACCGACGAGGATCCTGGAGAGAGTAGCAGCAAAGCACGGTGAGAATCCGTGTCGCCGCAGGGGCAAGGGTTCCTTGGCAATGTTCGTCAGCCAAGGGTTAGTCGATCCTAAGGTAACTCTTAATCGAAGTTATCGAATGGGAAACGGGTTAATATTCCCGTACTAGAAATTCCTTTGTCCATGCTTATGGATCGGGATAGTCATTGTACAATTGTCTTTGTATCTAAGCGTGTAACTCCATGAAGAACCGTAATGGTGAGAAGTGGACGAAAGCGTGATGGGGTGAGAGTAATCTCACTTATGATAATTCCTGGTCTCCGTGAAAAGAGCATGGTTACAGAATTTCTATTCGTACCAAGAACCGACACAGGTGTCCCTAGGTGAGTAGCCTAAGGCGTGTTAGCATAATCAAGGCGAGGGAACTCGGCAAATTAGCCCTGTAACTTCGGGATAAAGGGTGCCAGTAGTGAGAGCTACTGGTCGCAGTGACAAGAGAACACCGACTGTTTAATAAAAACATAGGTCTCTGCTAGTTCGAAAGGATGTGTATAGAGGCCGAAGCCTGCCCAGTGTCGGCATCTGAAATTCTGTTTCAACGGAACGAAGGACCGATAAACGGCGGGGGTAACTATGACCCTCTTAAGGTAGCGTAATACCTTGTCGCTTAATTGGCGACTTGCATGAAGGCTCAACGAGTGTTCTACTGTCCCCGCCTTGACGCTAGTGAAATCAATCAATCTGGTGCACAATCCAGATCCCTCCATCTGAAAGCGAAGACCCCATGGAGTTTCACTGCAACCTGTTGTTGTTGTAGGAATTGTTATGTGTAGGGTAGGCGGGAGACGTTACCCAGGAAGGTGCGCTAGCATCTCTCCGAGTCACCGATGAAACACCGCCCTTAACAATTCTTACGACTCACCTCTTAGGAGGAACAGCTATAGGCAGGCAGTTCGGGTGGGGCGCCACGCCCTCAAAAAGATAACAAGGGCGCCCAAAGGTTAGCTCAGGTAGGTCAGAAATCTACCGAAGAATGTATGGGTATAAGCTAGCTTGACTCGGAACCAGACAATAGGGTTCGGAGATAGGAAACTATGGCCAAGCGAACCAATCAACCTCCCGAGTGGGGGTGATTGATGTCAGAAAAATTACCCTGGGGATAATTGAGTTGTCACGAGCAAGAGTTCATATCGACCTCGTGGCTTGCTACTTCGCTGTCGGCTCTCCCTATCCTGGTGGTGCAGCAGCTGCCAAGGGTGGGGTTGTTCGCCCATTAAAAGGGATCGTGAGCTGGGTTTAAAACGTCGCGAGACAGTTTTGTTGCTTTTTGATGGAGGTGTAGGTGCCTGACGAGAAGGATCCTTTAGTACGAGAGGAACAGGGATTCGTCGCCTCTAGTTTATCAGTTGTCTGACAAGGCATGCTGAGTAGCCACGCGATAGCGGATAAGAGCTGAATGCATCTAAGCTCGAAGCCGTCTTGAAAAAGAGGTACCATAAGACGCTTATAAATGATAAGTTTGATAGAAGCCGGATGTAAGTATCGAGGTTCGCCGAGATATTCAGTCCTGGCTTACTAAAGTCTTTACGTCGCTGGATATGGTCTAGCAGTTAAACAGGTTGCGTATGAAAAGTCTCATCCTCCAAATTGTATTTTATTGAATTTTTATCGTATATGTTATATATTTTCAACAATTAACTTTGTTGATGGTAATATATTCCATAAAGTCAACTGTGCAGTTCGATTCTAATATTTTTTTAATAATTGGAAATAGAACAATACTTATTGACACCGGATCCGGATATGGATCTGAAAAAATAATTCAAAATATACGAAATGCACTGGATGGACGGAGTCTCGATTCCGTTATCCTCACGCATTGTCATTTTGATCATATAGGTGGTCTTAATAAGATTATCGAGACGTTTGGTTGTAAGGCATTTGCAGGTGGGGATGCTACCTATATTAGGTATGCAGATCCCGCAGTAACCCTTTATGAAGATTTTGACGGGGAATTATTACCAGCGGATGTAGAAGAGCTTTCAGATGGAACTATCATAGATATAGGGGAACATAGGTTGCGCGTAATAGATACGCCTGGTCATACGGCAGGAAGTATTAGTCTATATGATGAAGTCACATCCTCTTTATTTTCAGGGGATACAGTCTTTAACAACGGTATCGGTCGTACCGATATGCCATCCGGTTCTAGTTCAGATATGCAAAATTCGTTTCAAAAGCTTAGTAACATAGATATAAAAACACTGTATCCAGGACATGGGCCTAGTGCCTTTGGTAATGGAAACGAATCGGTAAGATACGGAATACAAATGATGGGGGGGTTTTAATGAAGATAATGAAGTGTGATTGTTCTAACGGTCTTGATGCTCATTGCGAGGACGCAATACTAAGTGCAGCAGAAGAGATCGCAGCAGGTAATTTGATAGTGTATCCGACAGAGACAGTTTATGGAATCGGTGCTGATATTTTCAACCAGGTTGCAGTAAAGAATCTCTTCCTCGCTAAAAAAAGACCCTTCGACATGGCACTTTCTGTTGCAGTGAGTGACAAAAAGATGATGGAATCTGTTGCAGTTCTCAATGAGAATGCAGACAAGCTCATCAAAGCATTCCTTCCTGGTCCACTGACGATTATTATCGAGAAACAACCAGATGTGCCAGATTTGGTAACATCCTCATCGCAGAAGGTCGGAGTCCGTATCCCCGATCACCCGATTGCGCAGGGAATAATCAAACGCGCAGGACCAATAGTTGCGACATCCGCTAACCTTCACTCTCATCCGGATGCTACTGAGATTAACGCAGCGATCGACGATTTGGGATCTGTTGTCAATACATATGTTGATGCAGGTAAAAGTCCGTTGGGAACTCCGTCAACCATAGTATGGTTAATGAAAGGGCAGGTCGAGATAGTCCGTCAAGGTGCTATCACGATTCAGCAAATAGAGGAAGTCCTAAAATGTTAACGGATGAACAATTAGCTAAATTACGTAAAGCTGGACAAGTAGCAGGAGCCGCAAGAGAGCTCGGTTTGAGCCTCTGTGAAGCGGGCGCAAAATTATATGATGTGGCACAGGAAGTTGAAGGCCATATAAGAGAACACGGTTGCGGACTCGCATTTCCATGTAATATAAGCAGAAATGAAGTCGCAGCACATTATACACCAAGTGTTAACGATCCCACAGTATTTGAGATCGGAGACGTCGTAAAGGTAGATTGCGGAGCAGAGCTCGACGGTTATGTTGGAGATACTGCAGGAACAGTTGAGATAGGTACAAGGAGGTATACAGACCTTGTAGAGACCTCTAAACGTGCTAGAAATACCGTTGCGGAGTTTCTCGGTGCAGGGACGGAGCTTGGAGATATTGGGCGCGCAGTTGAGATGAGCATCGCAGCTGATGGTTTTAAACCAATTCAGAATCTATGTGGGCATCAAATAGAACCATATAATCTCCACGCAGGACTGTCTGTTCCAAGCTATGCAAATGGAGAGACCCAGAAGGTTTTGGCAGGCATG
>JALNYB010000157.1 GCA_023230065.1 Candidatus Methanomethylophilaceae archaeon | reverse complement strand
GCCAAGTTGATGCTAGTGTCGGCTGGAGCGGTTTACTAGCGGGTGAAGTTGGTAATTTATCTGTCGTGGAAGATTCTTTATTTGAAGCGGAAAATATCTCTGTTTGTGCCGATTGGACTTGGCAACGGAACGGAGTCATTGCTGGTGTTTTCAAAGGTTTAGTACGTAATATTGTAAGTATAAAAACTGGCGATGATCAAATGATTGGTACCATTCCTTATGGTTATAACAATGGAAGTGATGCGTTTGCTAGTATGTACAACGTTTATACTAATGTACCTGCTTCGATTGCCAAAACCTTTGATGCTTCGGGTAGTCATGAATGGGGCATGATTGGTAGCGATGGTGTTGAAATATTTAGCGATTTTGGTGATTTTTCAAGTTCTACCAGTACGGACTTTGCTCTCGATCCCGCCATTTGGACATTAGCTGACGGGGCGATGCCTCACCTTGCCCATTTTGGTGAAACAGCTTTAACGATGGGACCAGAGGTCGAAGCAAGTGTCTCTAAATCTTCGATTCTTGTTGCGGAAGTAGCAACAGTTACCGCTACTTTAAAGAATTCGGAAGAAGTTCCCACTTGGTCGTTTGTCGCTTCTGAAGGTTATGCTAGCGTGGCAACAATTGTCCAAGATAGCGTCGAAGCAAATAAATTCAATGTGACCGGTGTCGCTCTTGGAACGATTACGGTTAAGATTGTTGCGACAATTGGCGGTGTCGATTATGAATCAAGCGAATTAACGTTTAACGTCATTGAGGAAGGTAGTTATGAAATACCAACTGACGCTGTTGAAATTTCCACTTACGCTGAATTTATTTCTTTCTTCGATGGATCAGCCGCTAATACAACGAAAAATGCCGTTTTAACCGCAGATATCGTTGGTGATAATACCCTACGTGGATTTGGCATGGCCGGCGAATATAGCGGTATTTTTGAAGGTCAAGGACATACCATTTCCAATTATAAAACAAGCCAAGGGTTATTTAATATTCTCGGTGCAACAGCCGAAGTGCGCAATGTTAATTTTGAACTCAATCATACAGGTTCCGGATTTGGGACAATTGCCTATCAAAATAATGGTCTTATTAGTAACTGCCAAATTACCGTCACAATTGATGGGGCACAAAACACTTTTGGTGGAGTTACCTTAGTCGGAACCAGTGGCACATTTGTTGATTGCCATGTGAGTTTTATTATCAATAATAGTCAATGCAACACCCTCTATCCGATTTGTCAAAACGATGGCACAGTCGATATCACTAATTGTTCTTATTCATTTGCTGGTAGCGATGGTAGCGCGATTATGTTTTCGACTTCCAATACTAATATCACACTCGTTGTATAAAAAGGAGATTATATGAAAACGAAATTTACTATTATTTTAGGTCTAGCAGCTTTATTAGCTTTAAGTGGTTGTAACGGGGATAGTAACCTTAGTCAAGATTCGTTAACCTCAGGTGATGGATCAAATCTCACTTCGACGATAGATGAATTAGCCCCTCAACCCGGCGAAGAAATCTATGAAGACAAGCTTATTTATGATTTAGGAGCCGAAGCGCCATATAACGTTTCTGTTCGTGTTGAACTCGACCAAGAAATTAGCGGTGTTCGCTCCGGTCGGGTCCGGGCATTAGACACAGAATTCGCTTATAACGAAGGTGTTTTGACCCTTGCTGGAAGTTTCTTATCGCAAATCGGCAGTGGTGAAAAAGATCTTGAACTTACTCTAGCCGATCAATCGCTGGAAAATGTTCCCGCTATTTTTGCTACCAAAGTAATTAAAACCGCGCAAGAATTTCAAGATATCAATAATAATTTAACGGGTATCTATGTCTTAGGAAACGATATTGATTTAGGCACTATCGCTTACTTCCAACCTTTAGGCTATTTCTATGATGAAACAAATATCAATAACGAATATTTCCACGGCATTCTCGAAGGCAATGGACATACTGTAAGTAATGCACGTGTCTACTATGCTTCGAGTACGACAAGTTCCGAAGATGCTTACTATGGTGACTCGATGTTTACTGATCCGGCTCATCAAAGTGGAAACAACATCGGTTTATTTCAAATTATCGGAAGTAGCGGTATTGTTCGTAATGTGCATTTTGATAGTATTCGTGTTCGGGCAAGAACCATTGCTGGCGTGATTGCCGGCAATAACTCTGGCCTAATTGAAAACTGCTTAGTAACTAATTCGAAAGTCCAAATGGGAACCCATTTCTATGATAACGATTGCAATGCCGGTGGTGTTGTTGGCATCGTAGCCGCTAGTGGCATTATTCGTAATACCGTCACTTTAATGGGGTCGGGTGACATTACGTTACCAAACACTTTTATGGATTATAGTGATGACTATGTCGGCAAAGTGGGAAATGGTTGGGATCATTCCGCTGACCCCAGTAACACTGATCCATGGTGGCAATTTGCTAACGTTGATCGCCCATTAATGCATTATGACGCTAATGGGGAAAATCCCGTCGATAGTGGCACCAAAGAAATCGATAGCAATGGCAGTCGTTCCAATGGTATGTATGCCTTTGCTGGTAAAACATGGGGTTTA
>JALNYB010000156.1 GCA_023230065.1 Candidatus Methanomethylophilaceae archaeon | reverse complement strand
AAAGAATTCGAAAATGTATTGGAAAGGGTCATATCAAAAAGCGAACGTAAGTACACATTTCGAGGAAGAAAGGAGTCAGACTCGTCGAAGAATTACGTTTGGAACAAAGTGGCGCTCAACAGGTCCTACACATACGAATTGAACATGGAGCACCCTGTGATCAAAGAAGGGTACGATAAGCTTGAAGATGATGCCAAAACCTGGTTCCGCGATGTGATGAAACTTGTCGCGAAATCAATACCTTACAATGACATATTCTGCACAATGGGTGAGTCTAAACTCGTTATAACGGAAGATGCCGACGATGAGGAGGAATACATCGGTCAGGGAATTCGACTGTTGGAAAAAGGCGTTGCCATGGACATACTTCGTTTCACCGAGCCGTTCATGAACAATCCAAATGTAATCAGAAAACTTGAGGAATACAATGAAAGCAGATGAAACTCCAGACGAGAAGGAAATCGATTCGTACATGATGATTGTGAGGTCTCTTCTTGACAATGAATCGGTTGTAGACGACTCAACGATCGACAGGTGCATAAAAGACGTCCGCACCATTCGTTATTTCGATGATGTGGTCGCTGAAAGGGTGAAGAAAAAGATCCTTTCGATCTATGGTCATACCTTGGACGTCGGATCCATGATAATGAACTCCGAACATAAGGCATGGTACCTAGCAAGAACAAGGGATACGCCGATGCAGTATACGGAACGTAACCTACAATATCTTCAAAGTGAACGTGGATTATCTCCAGACATCGTATCCAAACTTAACGATATTACTAATGAGATTATGGATGGATTCGGAGACCCTAAATCGGGGCCATTTTCCGTTCGTGGATTGGTTATGGGAGATGTGCAATCTGGAAAAACCAATACGTACACAACATTGAGTTGCAAGGCCGCCGACGTGGGATATAAGGTCATAATTCTTCTCACTGGGACATTGGAGATATTACGTCAGCAGACTCAAAGACGGCTCGATGAGGGGCTTGTCGGTTCCGAAAGCGCCATACTGATCAAAGCAGACACTGCGCGGAAACCAATCGGAGTTGGGAAAATCAATTATCTCCCGTTCGCAGTCTTCACATCCACCGACAACGACTTCAAGAGCACAATAGCCTCGCAGGTCAACGTTCCGATAACAGATCTTCAGATTCCCGTGTTGCTTGTCGTTAAAAAGAATAAAAAAATTCTGAACAACTTAAGCGATTGGCTGAGAACCCGTAGTGGCCCAAATATGGTACTGGAAGCACCTCTGCTCCTTATCGACGATGAAGCGGATAATGCTTCGATCAACACTTCTTCAGATCCTGATGAGATAACTGCAATAAACAGAGGCATACGCAAGATATTGAACTTATTCACCAAATCGACTTACGTTGGTTTCACAGCCACTCCTTATGCTAACATATTCATCAATCCGGACGAAAAGGAGGACCTATACCCGCATGAATTTATCTATTGTCTCAGGGCCGCCAACAATTACATCGGCCCGTCCAGCATGTATGATGAAAACGGAAATCACCGGTTCATGCTGAGAAAAATTGAAACTGTCATCCATGATGGGATCGACATCGGCCTTCCGGAAATCCCATACAAACACGGAAAGGATTTCAAGATAAAAATCCTGCCAGACTCTCTTATCGAAGCGATAAACTGCTTCTTGATTTCTTGTACTATTCGCGAGATGCAGGGATATGGTAAAAGTCATATGTCGATGCTGGTGAATGTCAGTAGATTCACAAATGTCCAGGAATCTGCCAGAGAGCTCATTGCCAATTATATTTTCGGAGTTAAATCTTCATTGGAGCTCAACTCCAAACTTCCAGAATCGGATTCTCTGAAAGATAAAAATATCTGCTCGATAAAGAACACATGGATCAGAGAATACAAAGACGTCGGGTACGAATGGATAGATATCCAGATGAGACTCGAGGGTGCGGTGAAACCTATTGCCGTGAGATCGGTCAATCAGAAAAACGGACCGAAGAATCTCAACTACAGCGATAATCCTGACGGCCTTCGAGTCATTGCTGTGGGCGGTAACAGTCTTTCTAGGGGTCTGACGCTAGAGGGATTGAGCCAAAGCTACTTCTACAGAGTATCCAGCAACTACGATACACTCATGCAGATGGGGAGATGGTTCGGCTATCGTGATGACTATGGCAAATTATGTAGAGTATGGATGACGCAGGATAGCATTGATTGGTATGATCAGATTTCCGAAGCCACAGAAGAGCTGAAAGATGAATTCCACCTCATGCGCGACCTCAATAAAACACCAGATGATTTTGGATTCAGAGTTAGGAACGACATAAATGGACTCTTGATTACTGCTCGCAATAAGATGAGGAGCGCAGGAGAGGCATACATTACAAAAAGTTTGAACGGAAGCCTGATTTGGACTTCGAAAGTGTATGTGGATCCGCGCATAGTCGATGAGAATAATATGGCCCTACAGGAATGGATAAAGCGCCTCAATGATCTGAGCACGCCATTGGTCAACGAATTCATGGGCGGCAACAGAGTATGGCCCAACGTCCCGGGAGATTTAATCGCCAGTTTCC
>JALNYB010000155.1 GCA_023230065.1 Candidatus Methanomethylophilaceae archaeon | reverse complement strand
TCGACGATCATTGAATCGAGAGGTTTCTTATCGATGGGGGCCATATCCTCAAGTCTGATCTTCATGATCCTCTTGCCGGTCTCCCTTTCATACATCCTGATGCGGTTATCTTCCATTTTTGTTACGAATGAGATCGCAGATCCTTCTTTTCCTGCTCTGCCGGTACGGCCGATACGGTGAAGGTATGTTTCCGCATCCGGAGGAACATCGTAATTTACGACAACATCTATGTTGTTGACATCCAGACCCCTTGCGGCAACATCCGTTGCGACAAGTATCTCGAATCTGTCGTTTCTGAAATTCCTGATGGTCTTTTCCCTCTTTGCCTGAGGCATATCCCCATGGATCGCTCCGACCTTGTATTTCAGTGAAAGGTCTTCGAAGAGCATGTCGACCATCTTCTTGGTCTGACAGAACACGAGCATCTTAGGATACCCGTTCTCGATTATCATCTCGAGTCTTTCGCGCTTTCCGCCTCTGGACACCTGAACGTAGTACTGTGAGACGAGATCCGAACATGGTTCATCCTTTGAGACAAGAAGTTCCAACGGGTTCGTCATTAAACGGAATGCGAGTTTCTTGATGTTGTCTGCCATCGTAGCAGAGAACAGCAGGGTCTGTCTGTCTTCAGGGACAGCATCCATGATGAAATCCAATTCTTCCGAGAATCCCATATCCAACATACGGTCTGCCTCATCGAGAACGACTTCGGTTATCTGTGTGAGGTCGAGGCTTCCCCTCTCGATCATGTCCTTCACCCTTCCAGGTGTTCCTACAATGACATCGACACCTTTTCTGAGTTTGTACATCTGATCGCTGATAGATGCTCCGCCGTAGATTGCGACACTTCTGTGCCTTGTGTACTGCGCGATCTTGTAGACCTCTTCGTCTACTTGATTTGCCAACTCTCTGGTCGGACATAGAACGATCGCTGCGGGTTTCTTTCCGCCTGCTGTGATCCTTCCTAAAACAATGGTAGCATAGGTTCCGGTCTTTCCGGTTCCTGTCTGTGCCTGAGCAAATATATCCCTTCCGTCCAATCCTACCGGAATGGCCTCGATCTGAACGGGTGTAGGCTCCACCCATCCCATATCGTGAACTGCCTTAACTATCTTAATATTAATACCTAAATCTTCGAAACTAGTCATGAATCCTTATTCCCAAATATTAAAAGCCCACCAGTAAAAAGGACCCTTTTATATTTCTATGACGGGTGTAGACATGGCCCTATTTAAATACATAGGATTTAAAATAAATATGAATGTCGAAAATAAAACACTTACTGACATATTTTGCACTACCTTATATCAACATATGCATCACGAGCGAACAGGCGGTGACACATACTGATCCTCAAATAGCCGCCGTAACGTCAGCACCGAATAATTGGATATCTTACAGAATCCTGATAAAAACCAGAATTCTGTAAATTGACGATATCACTCTTTAACAGTGGATTCAGCGGACTGTATGCATTTTGTCAGTACCGAATAGGCGTTGATCATATCCGCCTCGCCGACTATGAAGATGGTATCGGTATGGCAACTTACAGTCTCCTCGATGTTGATGCCCGCATCAGAAAGATTAGTGATAAGGAATGCTATGACTCCGCTTGTATCGACGATCTTCTCAGGCGATTTAACGGCGATCTCGACCAGATTCTCTCTGATCTTGATGATGTTGAATCTTCCTACCGTGTCTATTATCCTCTCTTTGAGCATGCGATCCGCTATGATGGTCACAGCCGATGCGGACTGGACGCACTGCATGATGGAGTTCTCATTCCAAAGATCCTTGAACAGATTATCCATCTTATGAAGAACGGTCCAATCGTTCTTCGCGGTGACTATGCACGTCTTGGTCCTCATCTCGAGTCTGCTGTCCTTCAGAATGTTAAGGATGCTCGCCTCATGATCGGTCGTCACGTTGAGCTTGCCAGCATAACGGCGGCATGCTATCATGACAGCTTCCTCATTCTCGACATCGAGATCCTTCATTATCATTCTAGCCAAAGAGGAGTAGTTGATCAATCCTTTTGCAACACAATCTTTGACGCTCGGATGCGCGTCGATGTATATCCTGGTTCTTTCGGCAAGGCTCTCTTTGGATACATTCTTGGACATAATCTCAAGATGTGCGTCCAAGTATATATTTGTTCTATTCTAAACAAAAAATGTTAAAAGGTTTAGTAAATTGTACAGGATGTCGCTTATGCGAGTACCTTTTTGAACAGATCCATGAAAACGTCCTTCTGTTCCGCAGTGATTATGAGCGGAGGTATCAGACGTACCACGTGTCCGTGGCATACATTGACAAGAACGCCGTTATCCAGCATGTACTTCTGAACGGTCTTTGCGGTCTCGTCGGAATCCATCTCGATACCTATGATCAATCCCGTTCCGCGAACATCCTTGATCTTGTTGCTGTTGATGGATTTGAGTTCGGAGATCCATTTGGATCCCAGATCGTGTGCATGCTCCACGAGCTTGTTCTTCTTCATTATATCGATCACAGCGCATCCGGATGCGCATACGATGGGGTTTCCGCCGAATGTCGTTCCGTGTGTTCCAGGGGTCATCA
>JALNYB010000032.1 GCA_023230065.1 Candidatus Methanomethylophilaceae archaeon | reverse complement strand
TCCTGAGATAACTACGACAGCTTGTCCGGAAGACGATGTATCTTGTTTCATAAGATCTTCGAGTTCATCGGCGTCTACGGTTATAACGTTAGATAATCCTCTGTATTCTACGGTTTTTATGAGTTGTTCAATGTAATATTCTTGTGTCAGTGCCTTTGCACCTACAGCAACAGTTACCGGTTGATAATTCGATTCGTACGTGCTGTCGTAATATATATAGAGGGTGTCAATAGATTTGAAAGAATCATTATCTGTGATGAGTACAGAGTATGTGTTGGATCCAGAAGATGATACGGAATATCCTATTCCGTCACTGTCATCAGTTATAGTGGCATCCGCGTTGAAACTATCAGTACCAGATGTGTATACGACAATCTCGCCTATTAGCATCATCGCGATAAGTATTACTGCAATGGCAACTATATGTGAATCAGATTTCATGATCTTTTTTCCATCCTATTCTTTTTATTCTTTCGATACAGATTTTAGCTTTAGGACTGTGTTTTCCAATCCATTTCTCAAAGCAGAATGCCAATATCAGTATAAGTCCTATATACTCTACGATTTCTGAGATGGCGTTTGCCCACACCATACCGGTGAAGCCTAAAAACTCTGTCTCGAATCCTTGCATCATGGATATTATCCATTCTGGAGATACGATATTTAAAAATTCTCCAGACGATGTGAGAAGCGAGAAATTATTAATGCTGAGTGCTGCGAAGAATGATCCCAAGGAGATCAGTATCCAGCAGATGAGATATCCGCGATCGGATGTCATGATTTTGAAAATCAGCATAGGCATCATGACTATCATATATTGTGGCGTAACGGACAGCATCATCGCTGCGGTCAATGCAAAAAGCAGATAATCGAACAGTTTAGTATCAGCATCTTTTTGATCGGTCTTATACATCCGATATCCGAAGTAAAATGCACCCAGAACAGAAACAATCATTCCAAACACGCTGTGTGTTGCTACTAAGAGGTTAGGATATGTCTCCATTCTTCCAAACATGAATGACATAGCATCCGAGACAGTACCGTCCAATATCTGAGGCATCATGATAGCCAAGGCCATCAAAGATCCTCCTAATACCGTCATAAGAAGTTTTCTCAAGACAAGCTTGTCGTCACGATGTTTAACGATTATATATGCTGCGAATACGAAAATACAGAATGCAGGGAAGAATTTGGTAAGTGTGGCCATAGCAAATAGCATACCGCCAAGAAAACATCTGTCCTTGTAAAATGCAATGATCGTTAGCATCAGCAGTAGTGCAGACAACGTGTCGAATTGTGCTTGAATCCCGGACATGTAGATTATAGTAGGACATAGAAACCATAACGCAAATCCCCATGTGGCTTTCTTACTGTCCCCGTTTGTTCTGTCCTTTATTAGCCAATAGATAAGGTACCCGACAAGTACATCACACAGCATAAGTGGAAATTTCATTGATAAATTGAAAGAGACTGTAGTTGTTGTGGCAGTATGATATACGCATTGAAGTGACTCAATAGGTAAAAGATCTGTAAATCTGATGCCCAGGACGTTTATATTTAGAAAGAGGTCTTGTACAGTAGATAGTAGGCCTATGAAATATCCCCATACGGGGGTGTAATAGTAACCAGCTAAATCGTATAATCCGTTTCCACTGTTGATATTTTCAATGACAAGAGCCCAGCCTTTCATATCGAAATCGTACGTGAAGAATGGAGCCAACACTAAGCGAATTATGAGACCGATTATGAGTATTACAATTACAGGTTTTTTTACGAACGACAAGATGGCTGAAGGTATGCCAGCAACTTTCAACCCGTAAAATTCCATGTTTGGGCATAGAAATGATTCTATTTAATTATACAGACTTATTGATTATATTAAGGCAAATATGTACGAAGACGTTCGAAATTGATTGGGAAGTGAGATTTGAGGTGTCTGATTTATTTAATATTGTATGTCGTATACGGTATTTAGGATAATGTTAAAATCAACAGGAGATTTTCAAAAGATACCGGTATCTGACTGTTCAGAATCAATGGTCATATACAAAGTATTCAAGGACCATACGAATCTAGTTATATTGGTTGTTTCCGCCATTATCATGTTGGCGCTACTCATTATATACACTGCTAATGGAAATGGTGCTGATAATGATGTTGTGAATTTTTATAAACACGCAGAGGCCATTAAAGCGGGGCAGATCCCTTATAAAGATTTTGTTTTCGAGTTTCCACCGTTCTCATTGGTATTTTTCATGATACCATCAATGTTCACCTCTGAAATGCATACATATGTTGTTTTGTATGGAGTAGAAATTGTATTTTTTTCAGTTCTAACATTGTATTTTATGATCAAGATTGCAGAAAAGATGAAAGTAAACAAATATCTAGTGTCAACCATTTTCATGATATTTATCGTACTTTATTTTGATCAGATGATAAGAAAATTCGATATTATTGTCGCAGCATTTACGTTCATATCTTTGTATTTGTTCTGTGATAAGAAGTATACATTCAGTTATGTTGTAATGGCCTTTGCTGCTCTGATAAAAATCTATCCTATTTTTTTAATTCCGATATTCATAATTATGAATCTTGCAGATAAAGAAGATACAATGAGAGTGAAGAATGTTCAGAAGGGTATAGTTGCATGTTTGTGTGTAGCTTTTGTCGCAGCAGTACCGTTGCTTTTGTTGTCTGTTTCTGTCAGTGATATATTATCTTTTGTTGGTTTTCATTCTGTTCGTGGTTTTCAGGTAGAGAGTATTGTTGCAGTGATAGTGCAGAATTTAGCATCTTTGGGATTTACGACTGCTACAATAGTGCCTTCATGCGATACGTCTGACATCATCAGCCCTATCTGCAGCTTTTTATTGCCATATTGGTCTGCAGTTAGTGCGTTGGCAATTATACTAATTTGGATGTTGATACTATATCATGTGAATAAGGTTAGCCATAATTCTAGTTACAGAGATTTTGCACGTGATGTAATGATATATTCATTAGCAGTATTGATGACATTTATGCTTGTTAACAAAGTGTTCTCAACTCAATACGTAATATGGTTATATGCCCTCATACCGTTTTTGGTAGTTATAAACGAAAAAAAGATTAACATTCCGATAGCAGTATTGGCTATTTTGATAGTAGCATTATCGTATCAGATTGGAACTCTCGGACCGTATTATGAGTTATTTCCTGTGTTGAATATTATACGCGATGTGATGATGTTCTTAATACTCTCGCAGATCATTCTCTATCTTTTGAATGAGAGGAATATTTTAGATTTATCATGTTCCGAAGTTGTACAGAATTGTGAATTACAGGAGATAAAATAAGTTCTATCTTGAACAATCTGAACTCGTGATCTGGTTCATATATATTTCATACTAAACACGAGTCCTGTCCGTTAAAGTTTTATATGGACTCAGAAGTGTTTGGATAGTAATTTTTTGTCGACAAACAATATATACTAAGATAGATTAGACGGATTGCTCTTTAAGAGCCGATGAATGATGACGGTGCTAGACACCGGAAAGAGGTAATTAAAATGTCTGTATTTGTAAAGTTTGAGACACCCAAAGAGCTTTCCGACAAAGCCTACTCCCTTGCAGAAATTGCAAGAGACGGCGGAAAGATAAAAAAAGGAACCAACGAAGTCACCAAAGCTGTAGAGCGCGGTGACGCAGCAATCGTGATTATGGCAGTAGATGTCAATCCCCCAGAGATTCTTGCACACATGCCAGCACTTTGTGAAGAGAGGAATGTAACATATGTTTATGTCCCCAGCAAAGCAGAGCTCGGAAATGCAATTGGACTCGACAAGCCTACCGCATCTATCGCAATTATTGATGTCGGAAGAGGAAAGCCCCTTTGTGAAGAAATCGCCCAAGCTGTTAAAGCACTGAAGAACTGAAGGTGAACTGAATGGTAGACACTGATAGCATTCCCTCTGAAGTGGTCGAGATAATCGGCCGCACAGGGATGACTGGAGAGGCTACCCAAGTCAAGGTCCGTGTATTAGACGGCCGCGACAAAGGTAGGATCATCACCAGGAACATCATGGGTCCAGTCAGAATGGGAGATATTCTCATGCTGAGAGAGACATCCAGAGAAGCCAGAAAACTCGGAATGGGTAGGTGAACTCGATGGTTGATATTAAGAAGTGCTCTTTCTGCGGCTCAGAGATTGAACCCGGAACCGGCAAAATGTATGTCAAAAAGGACGGAACTGTCTATAATTTCGATTCCAATAAATGTTATAAGAACATGATCTTGTTGAAGAGAGTGGCAAGGACCACCGCTTGGACTGAGAAAGCTGGAATTGAGAAACAGGCCCGTATCAAAGCACTCGAGAAAAAGGAGTGATTTCCATGGCTATGGAAAGAACCTATCTTATGATCAAACCAGACGGAGTCCAGCGCGGACTCTGCGGAGAGATTGTTTCTCGTTTTGAGAAAAAAGGACTCAAACTCATCGCAATGAAACTCACTGCAATCCCGAAAGAGACTGCTGAGTATCATTATGGTGAACATAAAGGTAAGAAGTTCTTCGATTCATTGATCACATATATAACCTCTGGTCCTGTACTAGCAATGGTATGGGAAGGAGAAGGTGCTGTAGCGGTTTGCAGGCAGATGATGGGAAAGACCAATCCTCAGGAATCGGCTCCCGGAACCATTCGCGGAGATCTAGGAATGGTCACAGGCGTGAATATAATTCACGGATCTGATTCATCGGAAGCTGCAGAAAGGGAGATCAAGATCTTCTTCAAGCCGGAAGAACTCATATCTTATGATAGGTCCGCTGATAAGTGGATATACGAGTAAACTTCTTTTTCAGAATTTATTTCTGAGAGGGCGATCGAATGGCAATAAGGCAACCGGTTGTTAGTGTACTAGGCCATGTGGATCATGGAAAGACGAAACTTCTCGATAGAATTAGAGGGACGTCTGTTCAAGCCAGAGAGGCCGGGGCGATCACTCAGCATATCGGAGCTACAGAGGTTCCAATAGAACACATTTACAAAATGTGTTCCGCCCTCATCGGAAAAAAGAAATTCGATGTACCCGGATTACTTTTTATAGATACTCCTGGACACCATTCTTTTGTAACGCTTCGTGCAAGAGGCGGCTCTTTGGCAGACCTTGCCGTTCTTGTTATTGACATAAGAGAAGGTATAATGCCCCAAACGATAGAGTCCATTCATATATTAAGGCAATACAAGACTCCGTTCGTAATAGCACTCAATAAGATTGATACTATAGAGGGGTGGATCGGTGAAGACGGGCGTCCTTTCATTTTATCTGAGAAAGTTCAGCAGGAACACACGCTTGAAGTTTTTAATGAGAAGCTGTACAACGTCATCTCACAATTAGCTGAGAATGGAGTATCTTCAGATAGATATGATAGAATAGATGATTTCAGGAAAGCTGTTGCATTGGTTCCCATAAGTGCAAAATCAGGAGAAGGAGTTCCCGATCTTTTGCTTATGCTTGTAGGTTTGGCACAGCGGTTTTTGGAAACACAATTAACTAAAGCAGAAGGACCCGGAAAAGGAACGATCTTGGAGATAAAAGAGGAAAAAGGTCTTGGAAAGACTATGGATATGATCCTTTATTCAGGAACCATAAAAAAGGGAGATACTGTCGCACTCGGAACAAGAGGGGCACCAGTGATCACGAAGATCAAAGCGATTCTTAAGCCGAAACCGTTAGATGAGATATGTGATCCTAGGGATAGGTTTGATTCTGTCAAAGAGCTCCATGCGGCCGCAGGAGTGAAGATATCGTGTCAGAATATGGAAGGAGTCATTGCTGGAGCACCTATTAGAGTGGTCAAAGGACCGAACGATCCTGCTGTGTTCGAATTGTCTGAAGAGACAAGTATCAAAATAGAGACTCAGGAGCACGGTATTACAATCAAAGCAGATGCCATCGGTTCCTTGGAAGCCTTGGCGTTCGAGGCTAAAGCAGCAAAGATCCCGATAAGGAAATACGGTGTCGGAGAGATAACCAGAAGAGATGTGGTCGAAGCTGCTTATGGCGATAAGACCAATAATGTAATTTTAGGATTTAATGTAGAGATGTCCAAGGATGCTGAGACAGAATTGGTTAATCACGATCTTAAGGTACTTACCAGTCAGATAGTTTACAGGCTCGTCGAGGATTATCAGGATTGGATAGAGGAGTCAAAGAAGAAGACAGATACCGATAAAAGAACAGAATTTTCTTTTCCGGCAAAGCTTCTTATTTTACCAAACTGTATTTTCCGTGTCAGTAAACCGGCCATCGTAGGTGTGCGGGTACTCGCAGGAAGGATAAAGATCGGACAGACCCTTATCGGAGCAGATGGAAGAGATGCTGGAAAAATCAAAAGCATTCACACAGGTGAAGATACCCTCAAGGATGCCAAACAGGGCGATGAGGTTGCTGTAGGAATAGACGGAGTTACTGCTGGCAGGCAGATCAATGAAGAGGACATTCTTTATGTGAATCTTATTGGATCAGCTGTTAAGGAATTATCCCATCTAGATCTTAATGCAGATGAGAAATTGGCAATGGAAGAGACAATAGCCATTAAAAGAAAGGAAGATGCATTCTGGGGAATGTGAATCGTCTAGACGTATCGATAGCTTTGTTTAATGAATATAGTCAAAAGTGAAAGTTGTTCATATAAAAAGAAAGGCTCTGTTGGAGCGATCTTTGATATTATCATTATAGGGGACTATGTTTTATTTGGCTCGATGTTTAGTTTGGATTTACTTCATACAGAATCTATCAACGAATTCAACTATCGTTTTAATACGGATTTTGTTGTGATAAAGTCGAAGAAATCCAGAAAGGTCAATTGAAACTTATTTTTGCAAAGCTTTATAAATGGCCTTCTAATAACACGACTTACAGGCGTTCAAATGGCAGAATTCAAAGCTATCGTAAACGATGTGAAGACCGGCAAATCATATAATGTTGCCGTGTCTGGTCACCACGCGAACTCTCTGGATGGTAAAAACATCGGAGAGATTGTAGACGGAATATTTGTCGGTCTCCCCGGCTATAAACTTAAGATCACCGGCGGAAGCGACGGAAACGGTACCCCAATGAGAGGGGACCTTCCCGGAAAGAAGAGGAAAAAACTCTTGCTCTCTGATGGACTCGGATTCCACGAGATCTATCACGGAGAGAGAAAAAGAACCGCAGTTCGCGGATCTGCAATATCCTCTGAGATCGTCCAAGTAAATATGGCGGTCGTAGAGTACGGTTCCAAATCCATTGAAGAGTCCCTTGCTCCAGCAGCTGAAGGGACCAAAGCGGAGAACTGATGAAGGTTCCAAAGCAGCCTGAGATAAATATCGGTATGATCGGTCACGTCGATCACGGTAAGACAACTCTTACCAAAGCTCTCTCTGGAGAGTGGACGGACCGTCATTCTGAAGAGGTTAAGAGAGGAATCTCTATTCGTCTCGGGTATGCAGATGTTGCATTCTACAAGTGTCCTAATTGTGAAGGTGCTGCAGCATTCGGTACTGTAAAGAAATGTAAGAATTGTGGTAGCGAAGCAGTGTTTCACAGGGCTGTCTCCTTTGTAGACGCACCCGGTCATGAGACCTTGATGGCAACCATGCTGTCAGGTGCAGCACTTATGGATGGAGCATTATTGTTGGTAGCTGCCAACGAGAAATGCCCTCAACCACAGACAAAAGAACATTTGATGGCGTTGTCTATAATCGGAATCGATAAGATCATCATCGTTCAGAACAAGATAGATATCGTCACCCGCGAACAGGCTATCGAAAATTACAAACAGATCAAAGAGTTTGTAAAAGGTACGATCGCGGAAAATGCACCCATAATACCAGTATCGGCAAATCGTGGCGTGAATATTGATATGTTGATCGAGGCAATCGAAGAGCACATAATATCAAAGGTCAAGAGGGATACAGATTCTTCTCCGATCATGCATGTTGCTCGTTCTTTCGATATCAACTCTCCCGGAACAGTTCCTATGGAATTGAAAGGTGGAGTAATAGGCGGAAGTCTCATCCAAGGAAAACTGAAATTAGGAGATGAGATCGAGATCGCTCCCGGAAGAAAGGTCGATGTCGCAGGAAAGACTACTTATGAGACGATATCCGCAAAGATAACATCTCTTGAGGCAGGCGGAAAGAGTGTGAAAGAGGTTCTCCCAGGAGGCCTTATTGCGATCGGAACCGCTTTAGATCCTTCGATAACAAAATCAGACGGACTCACGGGAAGGGTTGTCGGAAAACCCGGAAATCTTCCAACAGTCTCACATGATTTCGTAATGAAGACCACACTTTTGGACCGCGTCGTAGGTTCATCTGCAGACCTTATTGTTGATGATATAAAGAGCAATGAACCTCTGATGTTAAGCGTCGGCACTGCTACAACCGTAGGTGTTGTAAAGAGTGCTAGAGGCGGAAATGCAGAGGTCGCCCTTAAGATACCGGTATGTATTTTGCCGGGTCAGAGGGTCGCCATATCAAGAAGGATCTCCAACAAGTGGAGACTAATCGGATATGGTATCATAGAACAGTGAGTCTATGCAGACCGTCGTCTTGGACACAAACGCTTTACTAATGCCTTTTGAGTTGAAATTGAATCTTGACATAATGGTCAATAATGTTCTGGGTGATGCCCATATGGTTGTTCCCGAGCCGTTGCTAGGTGAACTAAAACGTTCTAAGAATAAGTATGCAAAGGTCGCTCTGGCCTTAGCAAAAAAATATGAGGCGATCCCTACAAAACAGTATGGAGACAACGCGGTCATAGAGGTCGCTTTGAAAACAGGCGGAATCGTTCTTACGAATGATAGGGAGTTAAGAAGCAGATTGAGAATATTGGGCGTATCGTTGTTATATCTGCGTTCCGGCACACATCTTATGCTTGAAGAACTTTAAATGAGTGGATAGGGAGGCTCTTCCGGGGGATTCCCGTTCCAAGCTTCTTTGCCGACTTCTTCGAGTCTCATATTTACAAGTTCTTTTCCTTTTTCTGTTACACCATAGACTGGTACTTTGTTGCCGGCGATGATGACATCTCTTTTCTTGGATTCCATTCTGCACGCGTATGATGCGCATGCAGTGATAATGTCACAATTGTCAAAGAGTATCTTCGTTTCTTCTTCAGTTTTCTTGGAAGTATGTACGGCGATGATGACAAGGTTATTTCCGTAGGTCTTCCTTAGTTCCTGAGCGTCTTTGGCGGATGCAACGGTCACTCCTATCATCTTGTGCCCTTTAGCCTTTGCTTTCCTCACACCGGCAATGGAATCAAGAGGTGTGTTGATGGGGTCAAGGACATTCTCTGATCCAACATCATCAATGACTTTTTTGATAGGTGATGTTTCACAGAGCCCAGAGATTCTTCCTCCGAGACCTTGAATGAGTTCAGGATCAGTGAGTATGACAGTACCGCATCCATCGGCCGCGATGACCGCGGCGTCAAGATATTTGTTACGGACGGCAGAACTGAGGATCTCAGAGATTCCGAATGAAAGAAAATCTTTCATCCTGGTTTCTCTGTTCTCGCAGCACATACCGAATGTCTTCATACGGTACTCGATGTTCTTTCTTATTGATTCTACACTAAGTTCATCGATGTTACGGTATTTTTTGAATAGAGGGCAATATTTGATCTCAGGTTCACTGATATCTATTATCTTTTCGTCTTCTATTACAACCCTGGACATACCAAGGCATTCCATAACATGTTTTCCCATGCAGGATCGCTCTATGACTTCAACAGTCTTTATGAAGGCTGGTTTTGTAGGCTTGTCGTTCATATCCACCGGAAGGTTTCCGATAATATCGACAACATCCATTCCGCTTACGACCTGACCGAAGACAGGATGTGCGTATGGTGTGGTCGGGTTCTCTTTGTCGAGATATTTGTTGTCGATGGTGTTGATGAAGAATTGGCTTCCGCCTGTGTGTGGACGTCCGGTGTTCGCCATAGAAATAGTTCCTCTGACGTTCGAGTGCCCTTTTCCGAATTCATCCTCAATGGTGTATCCAGGTCCGCCCATTCCTGTTCCGTCGGGGTCTCCGCCCTGGATCATGAAGTCTTTGATGACGCGGTGGAATATGACATCGTCATAGAATCCTTCTTTTGCGAGTTTCATGAAGTTGCCTGTTGTGATGGGCATATCATCGTGCATTCTGATTGTGATGTCGCCTAAGTTAGTATGAATAATTACCTTAGCCATATTTCCACATTAAGTACAACACATAAAAAACATTCTCGGCTTCATGTCATTATGTGCAGGATATTTGAATAGGTGTTATCAAGCAATAAACGAAACGAAATGGTTATTATGTGCCATCTATATTATATGGCATTTATATGAGAGAGCATATTTCAGTAACTTATAAGGGATTATCTCCAGGAAATGATGATTATGGCTGCTAAATTTCCTTCCCCAGAAAAATACGATAAGAATGCTATTGTCACAGTTCCAAGGTATTCTGAATTTCACAATGAAGCGGTTAATGTTGTAAAGAATTTCGGTATAAAACCTAGGATATGGTTGGATACTGGATGTGGTACAGCTAAACTGGTCCATGATCATATCGATGAGTTTCCCGATACGGAGTTTGTACTTTCAGATCCCACACGAGGCATGATAGATATTGCCAAAGATAGAATGAGTGGCAACAAAAGATGTTCTTATGTTACCAAGGCGACAGATGAACTGATGTTTGGAAGTGAATCTGTAGATGTAATAACGGCTATTCTTTGTCATCATTATTATGACGAAGGCGGTAGACAGAAAGCCGAAGAGAATTGTTATAGGATGCTTAAAAAAGGTGGAATATATGTTACCGTTGAGCATACCGCTCCTGCTACAGAAGAGGGATTTACAATAACAAGAGCACGCTGGAAGGAAATGCTTGTAAAAGCAGGCAGGACCGAAGAAGAGGCAGAGGATCATCTTGCAAGGTATAATTGTTCATTCTTCCCGATAACAATTGAAGCTCACGTAAGGCAATTAAAGGATTGCGGTTTCAGTATCGTGGAGCCCTTCATCATGTCATATTTTCAGGTAGGTTTCTATGCGATAAAGTAAGCGTCAGTGTACGTATTTTTTGAGATATCCATAGCCTTCTGACTCCATGGAATCAAAGGGAACGAAGCGTAATGATGCGCTGTTTATGCAATATCTTGTTCCGTTGGGGGATTGCTCATCATTGTAGAATACATGACCCAAATGAGAATTTCCTGTACGGCTACGGACTTCAATACGTTTCATTCCGTGGCTGTTATCAATCAATGGAATGATCGTGTTGTCATCTATAGAGGTTGAGAATCCCGGCCATCCGCAAACAGTATCGAATTTATCAGAAGATGAGAACAGAGGTTCTCCTGTTACGATGTCGACATATATGCCATGTTCATGATGTTCGTTGAATTCATTTTGATACGGAAGTTCCGTACACCCCATCTGTGTGATCATGAATTGTTCATATGATAGTTTTTTCTTGATATCCTCGTCGGAAGGGCATGGGTATTTCGCAGGGTCCACTGTCGTCTCTACCGTTTCTTTTATCTTTTCGGGCGATATGTGGCAGTATCCGTTGGGATTTTTATCAAGATATTTTTGGTGATATTCCTCTGCATCAAAGAATGATTCCAGAGGTTTGATCTCAACATTAAATGTCTTGTAGCGTTTTTTTTCGATATCTATGATGCGTTCAATGATCATTTTCGAATTTTCATCAATGTAATAGATGCCTGTTTGATATTGTGTTCCTTTGTCATTTCCTTGGGCGTTTTGGCATGTTGGGTCTATGACATGGAAGAAAGCGAATATGATCTTTTCAAGACTAATCCTTTCAATGTCGTAATCTATACGTACCGTTTCACGGAATCCTGTTTTTCCGGTACAGACAGTTTTATAATCCGCATCTTTCTTGGATGAACCGTTGGCATATCCGCATCTGGTGTCGATTATTCCAGGAATCGATTCCATCAATTTTTCTAGACCCC
>JALNYB010000031.1 GCA_023230065.1 Candidatus Methanomethylophilaceae archaeon | reverse complement strand
TATACCTATATTGTAGGTATACTATATAATATCTTCCCTTTATATACTGTATTTAAAGAAAAATCATTTCTTTATAAATAAAAATGTAGCTACACAAGCTACCTACAAATCATCCGAGAATTTCAGTTCGCAACATTCGGAAAGACCGAGACCACCAGTTACGAAGAGGGTCTTGAATTAGCTAAATTCAAAGGTGAAATATTCGTGAAAGACCTTGCTGAAAAAGCAGGTGCTGAAGACATAACAGTATCCTATGATGTCAATGAGAAGAAATACTCCACAGGTGATAATGTTAACAATATTCTGTTGGAAACGATCGTCACTGTGACCGCTGTAGGAAAACCCAAGCAATTCTCATAAATTAATTTATAGAATAATTCTCAGGCGGAATAGTTATCTCGAACACCACGCCCTTACCCGAAAATCCTACTTCTCCTAATGTGAATTTTGTTGCAGCCAGTATACTTCCGACCAGGAACATTCCAAACTTTCCGTTCTCTATCTTTCCCTTAACGATATTGTCTTTCGTATCTACAGATAACCCTATTCCATTGTCCCTGTAAATCAGAATCAGATTCCCGCGATCTATCCTGTACTTAACGATTATCTCAGAAACATGCTCACCATGCATGATAGAATTTGAAAATAAATGATAAAATACATTGTAAAATGCGGGATCCGCCAACACCCTCAAACCATCTGTCCTGATTTTGACGAGATCTTTCGGTACATTAAAAATATCCATGGCACGCTCTACTTCAACAGATACGTCCTGCCATATGGGATCTATCATACCTACGTTGTGATAGTCACGCACGAATCCTACAGCTTCATTTATATTGTTAAGTTGACAATTGATTTCCAATTCAGCGGTTCCTCCCACAGAAACCATAGCTTCTTTGATACCTTTCAAAGACCTCAATATATCCTCGGTCACAAATTTATCGAGAGTGTTTATGTGCTCTACTGCTTCTCTCATTATTGAATTCGTTTTATTCAATTCGGACACATCATCAAATGTAACTACATATCCTGACTGATCGGCTCCAATATCCTTCACAGATGACACAGATATCATATAATCCTTACCTGTAGCCTGATTACGAACAGGTACGAGTGAAACATGTGTATTACCATCTATTATTACAGAATTCACGACTGCCTGAATCTCTTTTGAAATATTATTTTGGAAAAATCTTATTCCCGGTTGATTCGAAGCATCCCCACATCCTATCAATTTGGATGAAATGCTGTTACATAGAATGATATCGAGTTTACTGTTCAGAACTAGCATTCCTATCGGTGCACTATCAATGATATTACGAAGCTTGTTCTCTGTTGCCAAAGTCTTTCCTTTGAGGATCATCTCAGCATAAATGCTAAACAATCCATCCATCAAAAGGGTCAATTGTTTCTCATCCGTCCATGTATAATCACGTTTCTTATTCGCTACACCAGCCGTTGCAACTAGTGCACCGTCATGATAAATTGGAATCATCAGCAATTTATTCAAAGGCAAATGTCCCATTGGAGTTCCCCTTTTAGGATAAATCTTTTCTGCAATGTAATCATTGACGATCACGGTCTCTCCGCGACGAATAGGCTCTCCCCATAACCCAGTAGTGTCTAGATCATAGACCATCGGAACATTCTTCACCTTACAGGATTCCATGCAAGAATTAGACCAGGATAGCATATTGAGTTTCCTGTTCTTCGAGTCATATGTAGCGACATATCCAATCTGACTCTCTGTGAGCCTTACACTCTCGCTAAGTGCATAATCCAAAATGTCTTCAAATGACCTTCCATTGAGTTTGGCGAGACGAATTAAGGCTTTCATCCTCTCTTGGTTGAGTTCGTTTTCATATTCCTGCTGTTTCCTTTCGACACAAAATGTTATCTTCTGAGCTAATTCCATGAAAACATTCAGTTTATTCTTATCACGACTCATGTAATAATCTATTCTTTCTTCAAAGGCCCTTATAGCGATCTCACCGTCTACTTCTTTAGAAACAATTATGTAAGGAAGTTCCACGCGGTTACGACTTAGGAATTCGAAAAGAGCCAGAGAATCTAATTTTTCATGATCGTGATCACATACGATAACGTCGATGTCCTGTGAATCCGTTACCGCTTTTAAAGCACCATCCTGGTCATAAGTACAGACGATCTTAATATTAGGATTAAGGTTCGGGAGAAATGTCCTAGCACTCTCCAAGAACTTTTTATCGATACTTACAATCAGTACACTGTACATAAACTTCAATATGTTTTTGCCTTTATATTATGTACGTTATCATTTAATTGTTATTATAGCCAAAGTACCAAATCTCATATTTAGGCCACCATCTTATATATGGTGGTAATTCTATATTCTTGTGGACAAATGTTTTAATAACACAATAGGAAGCAAGTACATGATAGAATACAAAAAGATATTATTAGCAACGGACGGCAGCGAGAACAACCAATCCGCTGTGTATCACTGTATAGCTCTCGCCAAAGCAGTCGGTGCAGAGGTCACTGTCGTCTCTGTCGTAGAACTTACAGGACTGGTTCCAGCTCCGATCATAACAAAAGCCGGCATCGAAAAAGCTTCTATGGAGGCAGAAAAATTAGCTACAGACATCACCAATAATACCGTTGAAAAATGCAAAAATGCAGGTGTCAAAGCAAACAGTATGATCCTACTGGGCGTTCCAGCAACAGAGATCATTAATGCCTCTAAAGATTATGATTTGATTGTTATGGGAACACTAGGACGTACAGGATTTAATCACCTAATACTCGGAAGTGTTGCAGAACGGGTAATTAAATTCAGTAGTTGCCCTGTATTGATTGTTCGTAGCAACAATGAATAAGTACTTAGTGAAATTGTGTTCGTGCAATTTCACTTTGCTTTCTTTTTTAATACTTTAGATCTTTTATTCTGTTTCAATATAAATTCCAAAATGAAAAAACACCGTCAAAAATGAATAGTGCGAAACACTTTCTCGATGTTAATTTCCACACCATATTAATGCATATGATAGTAACTAATCAATAACATCATTTAACGCTTGTTATAAGATAATATTCATATCTATTGACTGCTTCAAAGCCTTACGAGGAAATGATATGATAACAATAAGAGATATCAGAAAAGAAGATGTACCTGCTGCATTGGAAATATCTCTCACTGAATTGGGCACGGATTATCTTACAAAACAGGATTTCCTCGAAACCATACATGCAAACGACAAATTCTGCATGATAGCATTAGATGATGGGACCTTGGCAGGATTCGCGATATGCCAGCTATTCGGTCCAGAAAAAGTAGATGAGATGCTCAAACTCCCGAACTCTCCCGACAGAGATTCTCTATTAAAAGTAAAAAAGATCGGACTTTTGGATTCGGTCTCCGTATCACAGAAAATGAAGGGAAAAGGAGTGGGGCGTAAACTTGGAGAAGCATGCTATAAAAGATTCCAGATGGAAGAATGCAATGTCATTACTGCGATGGCCTGGGAAGATGTCAATGGACATACCAATATCAAGAATATATTGGAACACGGACTGAACATGACTCCATCAATAGGGATTAAAGGATACTGGAATCTTTTCGTATCTTCTCCAGAAGGTCACCACTGTCCAATGTGCGGTGCACCGTGCAAATGCTATGGAAGACTCTATTCAGTAAAAATGAAAAAAATTTGAAAAAGATTTCAAAGATGCATATTGGTATCTACAATATTACAATACATAATGAGCATATAGGTCTCGTATCCATCACTTATATTGATGTACTGGTAAAGCAAATAAGTTGTACCATATGTGCTAAGAACCATATGAAATCCGATACTAAATACCTCGCTAGACATATTAATTGATAGATCTGCAACATTCCTCTCACCCATTGGCGTAGAAATAGATCTATCTGAAACATATCCTCCGTATGTCTCGCGAACTTCCTCCATATCTAACATAAACACAAAAGATAATGATGTGAAAATAGTTTCAACATCGTAAGATCCCTTGAGAACATCAATAAATTCTTCATAAGTATATGTATTATTTACGACTCCTTCGTCGTGTTCATCTCCTGAATCTTCAACATATTTGAAATCAATAGAATACACATTAACATCTATCGCAGTCAACGTAATCTGACCACTCAACGTGACAGAACTATTGTTCATATCAACCTTATAATATGAAATATCGTATCTCGCGTAGTCACCGACTTTCATATCTGTAAGATCTTCAGGCGCATCCGTAGGAAAACAAATCGCTGCAAAACCTGCGAATAAAAGCGCAAATACAGTCACACCTGCAACTATCGCAGATACGGTCTTTGTTTCCTTGTACATATCATAATAATAGACTAAACACCGTATATACGTTACTCTTTGAGATTTTTAGATTTAAAATTCTGCTTGGTCTTTAATAGAGAAAATACGATTGTTATCAACAAAACACCAACAATAACGACCAATGATGTTACAACGTTAATTTCTATTATATCTGAAAGAAGCATCTTCATACCTACAAATGCCAAAATAACACCCAGACCGTATTTCAAATATTCTAAAGATTCCATCGTTCCTCTGAGTGCAAAGTACAATGACCTCAGACCAAGTATGGCAAAAATGTTCGATGTGTATACTATGAACATGTCAGTAGTTATTGCCAAACATGCAGGTATGGAGTCCACTGCGAACATAATGTCAGTAAGTTCGATGACGATGATACAAAGCATCAGCGGAGTCATCCTACGAACACCTTCTTTAAATGTGAAAAGCTTGTCACCGTCAAGTCCGGAAGATACACGTGTGTGCCTGCTAAGTATCATTGCGAATTTATTCGCCTTGTTTGGATCTTCTTTCTTTACAACCGTCTTTATCGCGGTATAGATCAATATCGCGCCGAATATATACATGACGAATTTGAAATTGTCCAACAACTCCGCACCCGCGAAGATAAACAATGCACGGAAGACCAATGCTCCAACTATACCATAAAACAACGCTTTATGCTGATATTCATCAGGTATCCTGAAATATGCGAATATTACAATGAATATGAACAGATTATCGATACTCATTGCCTTTTCTACAGAGTATGTGGCAAGATATTCCACTGCCTTATCAGAACCCATCTCGACATAGATGAACACCGCGAACAGCAAAGAGATCGCTATCCAGAACGCTGTCATCAAAAGTGCTTTTTTGACAGAGATATGCTTGGACTTACGATTGAATACACCAAGATCCAACGCTAAGAGCACAGCTACTATTATTCCGAAAACGATCCACATCATGTAACTGTCAATCATATATTGTTTTTCCTTGATTAAATGTAAATTGGAAATTGTTTTATTTCATATCTGCAAGTTTGGATCTGAGTTTGGATTTTTTTGCAGAAGTTTTCTTTCCTGCCTCGCCGTCCAACTTAGCCAGAAGCTCTTTTTCCAATGCGGTTGGCTTTGTCGGTATGTCCATACGTACACGTGCGTAAAGATTTCCACGGACAGATTGGTTGAGCTTTGGTAATCCTTTTCCGGATATTCTCAACACACCGCCGATCTGTGTTCCTGCAGGAATGCTTACTGATATAGTCTCACCATCGAGGGTCTTGATGCTTTCTTCGCCTCCGAGTACCAAACGCGAATATGTAGTAGTGACCTCTGACCATAGGTTGATACCATCACGCTCGAATGCTTTATTCTCCTTCACGCTTATTACTACGTAAAGATCCCCCGCAGAGCCTCCATTATATCCTGCATCCCCTGCACCGGCTACTCTGATACGAGCTCCATCATCGATTCCCTTAGGAATATTGATGGATATTTTAGACGTTATATTGTTACGACCGGTTCCGTGGCATTTCAGACACTTCTCAGTGGCCATACGGCCTGTTCCATGGCATCTGGGACAATCTGATACGGACATCATGTTGCCGAAAGGTGTACGTGTGACGTTCTGAACTTGACCCTGACCGTTACACTGGGTACATCTCTCCACCTTACCGTCCTTTCCGCCTGTTCCTTTACAGTCAGGACATGTTGCAGAATGTGGAACGGATATCTCAACGGTCTTGCCGTTGAGTACATCCTCCAATGTTATCTGCATATTATATGCCAGAGACTCACCCGTAGCAGGTGAATTGCTACGAGATCTACCTTGACGTCTTCCACCTCCGAATATGCCTCCGAAGATATCCCCGAAGATATCATTGATGTCATCTCCATGAGTGAAATCATCCCACGAGAACCCACCGTTGCTGAACTGACTGTTCACACCGGCATGTCCGTACTTATCATACGTCTGACGCTTCTCAGCATCAGACAGTACCTCATAAGCCTCAGATATCTCTTTGAACTTGGCTTCGGCCACTTCTTTGGATTCAGTAGATACATCTGGATGATACTTCTTAGCAAGCGTGCGATACGCGCTCTTGATCTCATCGGGTGATGCGGTCTTACTGACGCCCAGGACCTCGTAGTAATCTCTTTGCTCTGGCATATCTATTACTGACCTTACTCATCGTCGACTATTTTATAGTCTGCGTCGACACATCCGTCGTCACTCTTACCGGTTCCCTTGTGTTCTGTTGATCCATTAGGAGTTTCCTGGGTCTGTGCGCTCTGCTGTGCCTGAGAGTATACCTTCTCGCTTATTGGTCCCATGACTTTCATCAAAGCCTCAAGCTTTGTTTTGATGGCCTCGGTATCGTCGCCTTTGAGAACACCCTCAAGATCACTGATCGCAGATTCGATATTGGTCCTTTCTTCCTGCGTGACCTTCTCACCAAGCTCATCCATAGATTTACGGATAGAAGCGACAGCTGTCTCGGCCTGGTTACGGACCTCGATATTCTCGACCTTCTTTTTATCCGCTTCTTTGAACTGCTCTGCCTGCTTGACAAGATTGTCTATCTCATCCTTGCTCAATTTGTTAGCAGATGCGATTGTTATCTTCTGTTCTTTACCGGTTCCCTTGTCTTTCGCAGACACGTTGATGATACCGTTCGCATCTATATCAAACGTTACCTCGATCTGGGGAAGTCCGCGGCGTGCAGGCAATATACCTTCGAGAATGAATCTTCCCAACGACGTGTTATCTGTTGCCATCTTCCTCTCACCCTGAACGACATTGATCTCGACCGAGGGCTGATTATCCGCTGCTGTGGAGAACACCTGTGATTTCTTCGTCGGAATTGTGGTATTCCTCTCGATGAGGGTTGTTGCAACTCCTCCGAGTGTCTCGATACCGAGCGACAGAGGTGTGACATCCAACAAGAGAACATCTTTGACCTCTCCTGAAAGCACTGCACCCTGAACCGCTGCTCCCATTGAAACGCATTCCATCGGATCGATACCACGCTGGATCTTGGGCCCAACAATGCTTTCAACGAAGTTCTGAACGATAGGCATCCTCGTAGGGCCTCCTACCATGATGATCTTACTGATGTTATCATTGTTGAACTTTGCATCTGACATTGCCTGCTGGATGGATTGCTTACACCTGCTGACGATCGGCTCTACGAGCTCTTCAAGTTTTGCACGTGTTATTACTTGTACCAAGTGCTTGGGCCCGGATGCATCTGATGCTATGAAAGGCAGATTGACCTCTGTCTGCATTGTCGTAGACAATTCGATCTTTGCTTTCTCGCATGCTTCTCTTACTCTCCAGAAGGCCATATTATCCTTTGAAAGATCTATTCCTGTCTCTTTCTGGAACTGGTTGAGGACGTATTTTGTAAGTATCTCATCCATATCGGATCCACCTAACTGAGTGTCTCCTGATGTTGAGATGACCTCAAACACACCGTCGCTGAAATCCATGATGGTCACATCGAGGGTTCCTCCTCCTAGATCGAATACCATGATCTTCTGAGACTGACCAGATTTGTCCAATCCGTATGCAAGCGCTGCGGCCGTTGGTTCGTTTATGATACGAACAACATCCAATCCTGCGATTGCACCTGCATCTTTGGTTGCCTGCCTCTGATTGTCATTGAAATATGCCGGTACTGTGATAACAGCTTTCTCTACGGTCTCACCAAGATATGATTCTGCATCCTTCTTTATCTTCTGAAGTATGAATGCTGAGATCTGCTGCGGCGTATACTCCTTTCCGAGTGCCTTTACCTTATCATTAGATCCCATTTTCCTCTTGACATTCTTGATGGTTCCATCCGGGTTGGTGACTGCCTGCCTTCTTGCAGGCTCACCTACCAGCAACTGACCATCCTTTGTGAAAGCCACATATGATGGGAAAGATTTTCCACCAGCACTTGTTCCCTCTGCACTTGGGATCATTGTCGGCCTTCCACCTTCCATTACAGAGGCGGCCGAGTTGCTTGTTCCTAAATCGATTCCTATGATTCTTGACATTTCTACTCACCTTTTACTCTTCTT
Organism: Candidatus Methanomethylophilaceae archaeon; assembly: GCA_023230065.1. Classification (GTDB taxonomy): domain Archaea; phylum Thermoplasmatota; class Thermoplasmata; order Methanomassiliicoccales; family Methanomethylophilaceae; genus JALNYB01. Next base: position 3,610 of record JALNYB010000031.1, on the reverse strand, counting down.
TTTTCTTGGTCACTCTGACCTTTGAATATCTCAGAACGCGACCGTTCATATGATATCCCTTTTGGAACACCTCGGCGATCGTATCGTCAGCATCCCCTTCAGTCACACAGAGCGCTTCGTGAATATTCGGATCAAACTTTCCATCCGTTGGGATCTCTGTCAATCCGTACTCTTCCAGGACCTTCATCAAATTCTGTCTGATGCCTCTGATCCCTTTGACGAACTCTGTCTCTTCCTTCACTGTATTAAGAGCGCGGTCCATGTCATCGACAATAGTCAGCAACTCTTTGGCCATTCCCTCCGTTGCGAATTTTCTGAACTCTTCCGTTTCCTTCTGAGTCCTTTTACGGTAGTTGTCAAAATCCGCCTGAAGTCTTCTAGCCATATCCAAATATTTTTCAGCATCTGCCTTTGCAAGTGTCAACTCATCTACCTTGAGCTGTTCTTTGGATTTTTTAGGCTCTTCCTTTGTAAGAGTTTCTTCTGGTTCTTCAGTGGATTTTTTTCTAGACTTCTCAGTCATAAGGGGGCCTCTTTCAATTAGATTTTAAAGTAAAGGGGAAGAAGATCTCCCCCTTGTTTGATTTAAGGTTTAATCTTCCATTCCGCCAGGCATTCCGCCTTCGCCCATCTGGGGTTGCGGGCTTCCGCGTGATGCGATGACGTCATCGATCCTGAGGATCATGACTGCTGCATCTGTTGCTGAGTTGATTGCCTGTTTTCCGATCCTGTAGGGCTCGATAACATCCAATTTCAGCATATCTTCTACCTTTCCAGTGAATGGGTTCAGACCTGCATTAACCTTTCCTGCCTTGTGCTGTTTCCTCATCTCGATAGTTATGTTGATAGGATCTAATCCCGCATTTTCTGCAAGTGTGGTAGGAATTACTTCCATTGCCGAAGCGAATGCTTCAATCGCGATCTGCTCTCTACCACCGACGGTCTGCGCGTAATCTCTAAGATTCATTGCAATCTCCATTGCTGTGGATCCGCCACCTGTTACGATCATTCCGTCTTCTATTGAGACCTTTACAACAGACCAAGCATCAACGAGTGATCTCTCTACTTCATCCGTTACATGATTGGTTCCGCCTCTTATGAGGATAGAAACTGTCTTAGGATCTTTGCATCCAGTGATGAATGTGTAATACTCATCCTCGACGTGCCTGAGCTCGACTGTTGCCGCATATCCGAGATCCTCTTTGCTGATCTCCTCGATCTTGTTGCAAATAGATGCTCCGGTGGACCTTGCAAGTCTCTCCATGTCGCTCTTCTTTACACGCCTGCAGGCATATATGCCCTCTTTGGCGAAAAAGTGCTGTGCCAAATCGTCGATTCCTTTCTGACAGAAGATGACATTTGCTCCAGATTTCTTGATCTGCGCGACCATTCTCTTAAGCATGTTCTCTTCTTCTGCAACGTAACCGGCAAGCTGGCTTGGATCTGTAATCTGGATCTTTGCCTCGGTCTCGGTTTTCTTAACTTCGAATGCCGCATCTATTAGAGCGATCTTTGCGTCTTTGATGAGCTTGGGCATTGAAGGTGAGACTGGCTCTTTATCGATTATGAGTCCTTTGATCATAATTGACTCTTCCATGTTGCCCCCAGACTTCTTTACGGTCTGAATATTCTTCAGATCTGCAAAGTAGTTGCCTTTCTCATCTTTGTCGATGATTGTCTTGACCGCGTCAACGACCATGTCTGCAAAGGCCTCTTTGGATTTGTTAACGGATTTGCTGATCATTGCTGTACAGGCAATCTGTTTCAAAAGTTTTTCATCGTTGATGGTTACCTTCTTTGAAACTTTCTTGAGGATCTCCTGTGCTTTGATGTTGGCAAGCCTATATCCTGCTGTTATAAGGGTCGGATGAACATTTGCATCGATCATGTCGATTGCTTTTTTAAGAAGCTCTCCGGCGATGATTACGGATGTTGTGGTTCCGTCTCCTACCTCTGCATCCTGTGTCTTTGCAACCTCTACCAACATTTTTGCTGCGGGGTGCTGGACATCCATTTCCTTTAGAATTGTCACACCGTCATTGGTAATGACTACATCTCCCATGGAATCTACAAGCATCTTGTCCATTCCTCTTGGACCTAAGCTGCTTCTGACAGAATCAGCGATGACCCTGGCTGCCGAGATGTTGTTGAACTGTGCGTCTTTTCCTTTATCTCTCTTGGTTCCTTCTCTGAGAATCAAGATAGGTGCGTTACCCATACCCATGTTTTTCATTCCTCCGAATATTTATTTCACTTATCTGATGAAATTCTAGAAGGTTATTGTTTGTTCTTCTATATAAATCTAATCTTCAATACCAACAATTCGTAGGAAACAAATATTTTCTCAATCCAGACATACAGATGAATAAAAAAATAAAAAACTGAATTTGATTCTCTTCGAGATCCAAGGATTATTCTGATACCTACACCAGATAATGGTAAGAAACCTTGCGACACAGTAAATCATACCTATGCAGACAGATACGTAACTATATTGCATGCACACAGATCTGACTCGACCTGGACCTTGAATTCACACCTGCTTATATCTTGATCTGACCCTCTTTGGATTCCAAGAGTTTCTTGTATCCTATTGGCATAACCTTAAGGAATCTTCCGATGTTCCCTTCCCAATCAGTCAATATCTCCTTGGCCTTACGGCTTCCGGTATATTTGACATGATTCTCCAGAATTTTCTTCAATTCGTTACGATCCGTCTGAGCTTCCACTAAAGAAAGTTCTACCATGTCCATGTTGCAGTGCCTATCGAAATCTCCTCCGTCATTCAATACATAGGCTATTCCAGCAGACATCCCTGCAGCGAAATTCCTTCCCGCTTCACCGATGACGACCACACGACCGCCGGTCATATATTCGCAGGCGTGGTCACCCACGCCTTCAGCAACAGCTATTGCGCCGCTATTACGGACACAAAATCTTTCTCCGACCTTTCCTGAGATATAAACTTCACCGGATGTAGCACCATAAAGCGCAGTATTCCCTGCGATAACATTGCATCTGGGAACATGTTCCTCGTGGAATATGATTATCTTTCCTCCGGACAACCCCTTTCCGACATAATCGTTGGCCTGACCCTTCAATATAAACGATATTCCTTTGTAAAGGAACGCCCCGAAACTCTGTCCTGCCGTTCCGTTGAATGTTATCTGGATCGTATTATCTTTGAACTGCTTGTCTCTTCTTGCAACCTCTCCTGAAAGCATCGTTCCCACTGAACGGTCAATATTGCATATACCATATTCCAGCTTAACAGGCGTTCCTGCATCCAGAGAGAGATTCGCATCCTTGATCAGACGTCTGTCGAGAATATCCTTGGTGATATCTTCTTGACCTATAGTACAGATCCTTGTTCCAGGAACTGTCTCCGTTATCAATGATATATCTACGGTAGATGCCTTCTTTCCGTCAACATGCTTGCGAACAATAAGGTCGGCACGTCCGATTATCTCATCTATGGAGCGGAATCCCATTACTGAAAGCTGTCTTCTGACATCCTCAGCAAGGAACCTGAAATAATTTATGAGATTCTCTGGTGTTCCCTTGAACTTGGAACGCTTATCGGGATCTTGAGTTGCGATACCTACGGGAC
>JALNYB010000003.1 GCA_023230065.1 Candidatus Methanomethylophilaceae archaeon | reverse complement strand
GAGATGTGATTCTTTCTGACAGACAGATTTACGCCGAACAATGCCTGTTTCTGACCGTACCACAGATCTAGATCTTCTACGTTAATTGTGCTATCCTCGAATTTTCTCAATGGTTCTCCATCCATCGGAAGCCCTGCCACAGCAAAGTTCTCGGATACCTCTTCTGGCAATACCCCCACCTCTTCTTGTTTGACTTCTTTCTTCTTTGTAAATTTTTTAATATCTATTATTTTACCACCCCAATTTCTTTCTATAGTGGTGTCTTATCAATGAAGCCGATGCGAACATTATGATAATCAATATCATCAATACGAGAGCCGTACCGTATTGATTGGCTGTTGAGTTTGGAATCTCTTTTACCAACATGTATAAATGATAAGGCAGAGACATGACCGGATCGAACAAACTGAATTCATAAGTCCTTTTCAACAGAACCGCCGCTGTAAGCATGATGGGCGCTGTTTCTCCGACTGCGCGCCCTAAACCCAGGATCATTCCCGTTATCATTCCACCCATGCCCGCTGGAATGACGACCCTTACGATGGTCTTCCATTTGCTGGCCCCTAAAGCCATTGATGCTTCTGTGAGTTCATGAGGAACTGCATTCAGAGATTCCTCCGTTGTTTTGATTATTGTAGGAATTATCATCAGTGCCAGGGTTATACAACCTGCCAACAGACACATCCCCCATCCCAACATGGCTACCATTACTGTCATTCCGAAAAGACCGAACACAATAGAAGGCATACCATTCAGGATATCTATCGACTCACGGGCAACAGAAACAAATCTGTTCTTTCCCGAATACTGAGAGAAATATATTCCGCAACAGACGCCAATCGGAAATGCGACCACAGCAGTCAATACCATAAGTTCCAGCGTACCTAATATTGCAGGGCCGATTCCTCCGGTTTTTCCCATGCTTGATGGAACATCGGTAATAAAATTCCAATTTAATGCCGATGCTCCTTTGTACACTAAAACTCCGATGATGATCACAAGAATTACTATCATCGCATATGCTATGGCCCTGAATGATGAATATACGAATACCTGTACCAGCTTAGGGCCCAGATATTTAGCTAGATAGATCGAAGCCACATACACTATCACGCAAAGTATTCCGAATAATATACCTCCTACCATGCCTAAAAACAAATCTGAGATCATGAATCCGAACGCGAAAATCACTGCAGCGAAAACAGTTCTTTTTACAAACGGAATATATCTTTCCAATCTTAGAGATATGCCCTCTGTACTTTTTTCAATTCTCTTAGCAAATGCACCTTTTTTCTTTATGCCTTCGCCCATTTTCCTCTTCGTTCTCTTTATGATATGTCTTGTAAAGAGATTTACTGCCAATACCATCATAAGTAAAATCAATCCCAAAAGGAACAATGCGGAGAAATGTACATCTCCACCCATCCAACTGGTCTCTGGGAACTCTCCTGCTATAGTTGCTGATATTGTTCTTATCGTTGAGAATATATTCCACAATGGTTCTGGTATGATTGCTGTGTTTCCACACACCATCAAAACCACCATCGTCTCACCGATGGCACGTCCTATTCCCAATGTAATTGCTGCCCCTAATCCTGAAGAAGCTGCACGCAAAGAAACTTTCCTTATGGTCTCCCATTTTGTTGCACCCATTGCAATGGATGCTTCATAATATGACTTTGGGACCGCTGAAAGAGCATCTTCAGATACTGAGATGATAGTCGGAGTTGCCATCATAGCCAATACCAATGACCCTGCCAACCATGAATATCCATAACTCAGCTGATCTGGAAATATATCTAGTAACAACGGAATCAATATCACAATCCCTAAGAAACCGTATACCACACTCGGTATCCCTGCAAACAATTCACAAACCGGTTTCACTATGTTCCTAGCTCTTGCTGACGCAATATCTGAGAGATAAATCGCTACACCTATTCCAACAGGCACCGCTATCAATACAGCACCTATTGTCACCAACAACGTCCCAACTATAAGCGAGGAAGCTCCATACACACCTGAACCAGGTATCCAACTTGCACCTGTGATGAAATCCCACAATCCAACCTCGCGCACTGCGTCGAGACTGTTGTATGTGATAAATATCAAAATGAAAAATAACACCGAGACCGTCATTACGACGATCCCGGCTAGAATCAGTTTTGCTTTGTCCGTCTTCCTGATCTTTTGAAATAAAGATCTCTTAGGATCGCCGGGCATATTATTTACATTCATCTGAGTAGGATCATTGCTTAAATTTATTGTATCCGCACTCATGCAAATCACGTTTAGATACTGATGTATCCGCACTCTTCGACTACTTTCTGTCCTTTAGCGGATTGAACGAATTCGATGAGTTTTAACACTGCACCTGTTGCAGCCCCTTTGGTCACCAAGATAAGACTTCTTGAGATCGGATATGTACCGTCTGTGATGGTCTCTTTGGTTGCATCAATACCGTTGACACTCACTGTCATTCCGTTAGTAAGTTCTGAAACATAACCAAGGCCGATATACCCGATAGCTCCTGAAACATTGTTGATAGCTGTTACCATCTCACCATTGGATCCGTATGTCGCATATTTGGACATATCAACTGATGCCAGACCTACAAACTCTTCGAAACAGGATCTTGTTCCTGAATTCGCTTCTCTTACCATCGGTTTGATAACAAGATTATTGCCGCCTACCTGATCCCAATTCGTATATTCTCCACTGTAGATCTTGTTGATCTGATCTAAAGTCAAATTGGATACACCTGCATCCTTATCGACTGCGACGACGACGCCATCTAAAGCGATTACGTATGTGGTCAGTCCTGCTTCGCTTGATTTAGGTTCTCTTGACATCATTCCTAGGTCGATTGTACCATTCAAAGCACCGCTGGCTCCATCTCCAGATCCTGTTGCGGTTATACTGAGGCTGAGCCCCAATTCATTTTCATACTGCTCCTGGATAGCTAACATGATAGGTGCTACTGTCGTAGAACCTCCAATAGTTATTTTCTCTGCGCTGCTTCCGTTGTTATTATTGAGAGCCATTGCACAGCCCGCAATAACAACAACTGCAACAGCCAAGATTGCTACGATTGTCATTGTTCTTTTTTCCAAGGATTTTCACCTTGAATAATATACAATGTTGTTGCTGATATATACTTACTCGATGTATTATATCTATTTCTCTAATACTATATAGTCAATATACTTACATATAGTTACTATGGATATTTTTATAATATATCAGATATATTTAGTATTCGTGGACATAAGACGCGTACAGATAACAGGTGGATCATCATATATGATCACACTTCCGAAAGATTGGGCAGAATCAGTAAATCTGAAGAAGAACGATCCTATCGAAATACAAGCACAAACTGATGGAAGCCTTATATTATTTCCCAATGGAACAAGTTCTGATGGACAATACAGCGTAAAAACGATTGATGCAGACAAAGTACTAGACGAAGATTTCCTTTACAGACAACTAATAGGTGCGTACATAGCAGGGCACAGCAGAATAAAGGTCACATCCCTAAAACAGCTTAGCAGTACCACAACTAATGTCGTTTCCAATTTTACTAAGGTATCAATAGGAATGGAAGTGTTAGAAGAGGATGAAACACATGTACTCATCAAAGATCTTATGGATCATACCGAACTAAATCCGACAAAAAGCATAGAAAGAATGAAGGTTCTGGTAAAAAACATGCTATCAGATGTTTATAATGCAGCATACACCGGAAATATGAACGACATCTCCAATATGAATTCTAAAGATGTCGAAGTAGATAGAATACATTGGCTTATCTCAAGACAATGCAGTATACATCAAAAGGATATCACCCTTTCAAAAAAAATGAACTTGGATCCGTGTTATGTAACAAGATGCCTTTCGATCAGCAGGATCATTGAAAGAATAGGAGATCATGCAGTACTTGTATCTAAAAATCTGAACATGTTATCCAAAGACGGCAAGATCGAGGGCATCGATAAAAGCGTCTGCGATATCGGCAATGAGATCCAAAAACTTTTTGACACTTCCGTTGCAGGATGGCTCGGTAAGAATATGGATGTAGCCGAATCATGCATAGAATCTGGAAAGAACACTGTTAAAAGGATTAAAACCCTATTCAAACTGAACGCAGAAACCGACATAGAGATTGCGTCAGCAACAAATCTGATTGCAAGCAGTTCAAGAAGGATCGCAGAATATTGTATCGACATCTCTGAACAAACAATCAATGCAGCAATGGATTGAAAACATTTGATGCACTCACTACATTCATTCTCTTTGAATTTCTCTTTCATATGATGAACTACAAAAACAATAACGACACAGACAATTACTCAAACGATTTCATAAACATATCTTGTAATTCTAAACTTTCTAAATGTTGATCGCAAACACGACAACAATTCAATTATCATCATTTAAGAAATAAATTCGCTGCCCCAGATTTTCCCATATTCCTATGGTAGAATAGTGTTTTTATTACTTTTTTAATGAACAAAGCATCTCGTCCGATTCGAGATATGGTGCAATATTTGGATCGATATTCAAGGCTATTCTGTGCATTATACCAATCATCGTAGCAATATCCTCATCAGAAAGACCTCTAAAATACTCTTTATAAGCTGCATCGTAGATTTTTATTAGCTTCTGCGCAATTTCTTTTCCAATATCGGTGAGAAACACTTCAAACTTTCTACTTTTATCCGATTCTTTGTTATCATCGACTACGTTCTTTGCTTTCATCTGTGCAATAGCACGGGTTGTATTGGCCTTATCCACATTAAGGCGATCGGAAAGAGATTTCAGAGTACACGGCCCTTGACTCAACGTAAATATGTATACTCCGTTGAGATCTGACAGACCATACTCCACCATGACAGGATGAGTACGGAATGTCAAATCCTTTTTGAACATATGCGCAAGGACCATAGCATTGATTTTCCACAACTCTATTATTTCCATGACATTCACTCATTTTAATTGAACTTCTCTGCAATTTCTATAGAATTCTCCTCATCAGAATCCGATATCTTCTTTGTCTTCATCATTACAGCACCGATGACTGCAAATAAAGTGAGTATTCCTGCAATCAAAAACGAATATGTGACACTTCCACCATATGCTCCGAGAATTGCAGTTGCATAATCTGGGAAAGATGTCAGATAATTCAAAATATCGGTCGAATGCGGCAATATGTCATATATTTCCTGCGGTAGAGTAGGGGGCATAAGTTCTGTTGCGATCTTTCCGTTGATAATAGTAGTAAAAATACCTACAGCTACAGTACTTCCTATTGAACGGAACAAGTTAACTGACGATGTTGTCATTCCCATCTCTTCTTTCTTAGCACTGTTCTGAGCAGCGATCATAACAACCGACATAACGCAACCCATACCAATTCCTGTGATGAATAGATAAAATATAGCTATCGGAACACCACTCGTCATTGTGAGGGTTGACATAAGACCCATTCCGAATGCCGTTACAATAGGCCCTACGATCAACCATGGCTTATATCCTGTCCTCTTGACAGCAAAACCACTTACGATCGAGGTGATCATCATACCTCCTATCAAAGGCAACAAAATAACTCCTGAGTTGGTGGCAGACATTCCAACGACCTTCTGCATGAACATAGGAAGATATGTCATTGCACCCATCATTCCCATTCCGAAGATCATCATTATGATACAACACCAAACGAAAACGTTACCCTTGAATAGAGCAGGCTTAAGAACAGGATCCTTAGCTTTGAATTCATTGAATATGAAAAGTGCCAGCAAGAATATTGCAATTACGATCATCAATCCTGAATCTGCGCTGACCCATGCGAAATCCACTCCTACCCATGTGAAGAACAGAAGCAGATCTATCAGAAACACTGAAAGCAAGGCCATTCCGATATAATCTACATGAACATCATCTATCCGTTCCTGTTTCGGGAACTTCTTCATTGTAAAGATCAATGAAGCAATACCAAACGGTAAATTAATGTAGAACACCCAATGCCATCCTATTGTATCTGTGATGTATCCTCCGAGGAACGGACCTAGACATGTTGCAACTGCGAATAAAGCACCAAGCATACCCTGAATCTTTCCCCTATCTTGAGGCGCATACAGATCTGCTACGGTTGCTGTAGCGACCGGGATTAGTATACCTCCTCCCAGTCCCTGAATAGCACGGAACATGATCAGTTCAGTCATATTATTAGACATTCCTGACAATATCGAACCGCTCATGAACAATAATAGACCTATGATGAATATGGGCTTCCTTCCATACTGATCTGATAACTTTCCTGCTATTGGAATCATGATTGTTTCACAAAGCATATAACCTGTGAAAACCCAACTGTAAAGTTCATATCCGTGAAGGTCTTGAAGAATCGCCGGTAAACTCGTTGCTACGATCGTACCATCGAGACATGCTAATAACATACCGAGACTCAAACCGATCATGATTGAGGCCCTGGTCTTTTTACTAATATTGGACCAGTGTAAATCTGTTGTTTCTATCAATTGTATCACCCCTGTTGATCAAACAACAGTGTTGTAATCCCTCTCAATCTATTTTTGTATATAAATATGTTGACTAATCAACTTATTTATATGAATACACCTGTGATAAAATCCATGAAAAAAACAAATAGTGGGCCCGCCCGGATTTGAACCGGAGTTACTTGCACCCCAAGCAAGAAGGATACCAAGCTACCCCACGGGCCCATGTTGTCTGATAAAATGTTTGGACAGAGAGAGGGTAGCTGCTTTCGCAGTCAACTCTCCCTATGCCCCGTTAAATGGAATTATTATTAAAATGTTTATCCGAGAGGTGCGATCTCTCCGATGAGATCCGCATGAGATACGATCATTCTGCGACAGCAGTATCTCTCGAATCCCAGATCGTCGAGAACCTTCTTTGGATCTTCGCCCATTCCTACACGCTTAACGTACTCAGGGTAGGCACTTCCTACTACCTTTCCGCATGTAAAGCATCTCACCGGTATTATCATGATATCACCTTAACGGTATGACTTCTGTTTCTTGGCACGAGCACCGTGACCAAGGGGATTCTTTGGAAATTTCCTTCTGTCGTCATTGATGATAAGTGTCCTGTCGTAGGACCTGAAGATAGCTTCAAGCTCCTCATCTTTGTAGAAGTCAACTAATCCTCTTGCGATCGCTGTCCTTGCTGCTGCAGCCTGTCCCATGACTCCTCCGCCATTGACGAGAACTGCAATATCGACCTTTGCTGCCTTCTCAGGTACAAGTTCCAAAGGCTCTTCAATCATGAACCTTGCAAGTTCAGGGCTGAAGATACTGAGGGGAATCTTGTTGATAGTAACCTTACCGGTTCCTTCTTTAACGACTGCTCTTGCGATTGCAGTCTTCCTTTTTCCGCTTGTGTTTACGCAATCCATAAGATCATCTCACATTGGATCCCAGGAATTTTGAAACGGCTCCCAGGGTTGTGTATTTACCGGTAATTGTTCTGTCTGCCTCTACTGGCCTTACTTTCTCGCAATCCTCGAACTGTTTCGGGATTCCAACGAAAACGTGAAGTCTCCTGTAAGCATCTCTTCCAGATGTGCTTGTCCAGGGAATCATTCCTCTGACGCACCTTTTGAAAAGAAGGTCTGACCTGCGTGGGTAGAAGGGACCTTTTCTCTTTGTGGTGTCTCCACGTTTGACCTTTGCTAAATAGTCCTGGAAGATAACCTCTTTCTGTCCGGTGATAACGATATCCTCTGCGTTGAGAATGATTACTTCTTCGCCGTCCATAATCATCTCTGCAACGTTGCTTGCGAGTCTACCATGGATAAGGTTTTTGCCATCTATAACTGTAACCATCCAAATCACCTCATGATCCTGACTTTAGAACCCATGGGGTTTAACTCCATGAGTTCTCTGATCGTAATTGCTTTTCCGCCTACCGCGTTGATTCCAGCGGCTGCTGCATCTGAAAAATCAAATGCTGCTACGGTTAATTTCTTGCTGACGCTTCCTGCTGCGAGAACTTTTCCGGGGACAAGTATTGTCTCTCCGTCCTTTGCATATCTTTCGAGTTTGCTCAGGTTCGCTTCGGCCCAGTTCTGTTTAGAACGTTCAAGCCTAAGCGCGATGTCTCGCCAGATTGGAGCTTCTGTTTCCCTTGTCTTTGCCTTAAGATCGAAGATCAAAGCAAGAAGTATGGGATTGGTTTTTGAGCTGTTCATTTTCTGACTCTCCCGACATTCGGTAACGGTTGTAAGAAAAGGTTGTTTAAATAACTATCCTGTGTAAAATTATTCTTATGATGGAATACATCCTGTACAAGACACGGTATAAATTTAAACTACCCCTCCATTAGGGGATATCAGACCGAGTGATATTATGATAAGATTCGGACCAGCCGGAATACCCCTGTCCTGCAAAGGACGCACACTCAAAGACGGAGTGGAAGATGTACACAATCTGAGCTTAACCGCTCTGGAGATCCAGATGGTCAGAGCAGGAGCTTACACCAGATACCCTGATGAGGAAGAGGTGGGACTCGGCATAAAGGACATAACAGAGGGATTTGTTGTGGAATTATTCAGGGACGGAGCGCCCATATGCGACCCCAATGAACCCATAGAGGAAGAAGACGAACTCATCTACATGCCCTCTGGTATTACAGATAATTTTGGCGAGTTGTATCAGGTCGGAGACATGGCCAAAAGATTGGATGTCAACATTTCACTTCATACACCTTATTACATGGATCTTGGATCCAACAATGAGCTGACAGATACATGCCTTAACAGCATAAGACATGCTGGTCTTATCGTCAATGCCCTATCTGGAGACATCGTCGTCACAAATCTCGGACTCTATACCGGAAAACTTCCAGAAGAAGAAATTGATGAGAATATCATCAACAACGTCGTGGAACTAATGGAATGGTGGAAAGACAATGGCCTTACACCACGTCTCGGAGTAGAGATCACAGGTCAGCAATCAGTGTTTGGATCATTGGATCAGGTATTGGACCTCTGCGAACAGGTCGATGGTGTTGTACCTGTACTGAATTTCCCACACTATCATTCACGTACAAACGGATCACTCATCGATTCAGATGATTTTCTTGAAGTCCTTCAACAAGTAGAACCGTACTGTGAAGGAGGCATACATACTGCATTCGCAGGTGTAGAACACGAGGACGGAAACGAAAGAAGGCTTACTCCTATCAAGAAGGGAGATCTCAAATTCGAACCTCTCGCAGAAGCACTTTGCGAAATTAAACCGAATGCCACGATCATTTCCAGTTCTCCGCTTTTAGAGCATGACGCCATGTATATGAGGATCATCAATGAAAGAGTCCTCAGTAAAAGAGTCGCCAAGGCTATCAAAGAGAAGAAAAAAGCCGAGGCTGCAGCTTTACCAGCCGAGGAATGACCTTGGATACAATAGATTATCTTGAAAGCCGCTGCAAAGTAGCCATAACATCTATTCCTGATAAGGATAGAGATAAACTTATAGATCTTATAATGACAAAAGAAAAGATCTTTGTCTACGGTTCAGGAAGATCTGGGCTAATTGGACAATTATTTGCAGTACGTCTCGTCCAGATTGGTTTTGATGTATATTTCGTAGGAGATATGACTACACCTATCATAAAAAAAGACGATCTTACAATATTGATCTCTAATACAGGACATACTGTCTCTGTTGTTCAAACAGCAGATATCGCACGTCGTATCGGATCTCATGTCGTTTCCATTACATCATCATCGTCAAGCAAATTGGCGCATATCTCAAACACTGGCATAATACTAGATATAGAAGAAGACCTAGACTCGGCAGAATTAGCACCTTTAGGAACCATCTTTGAAGATTCGGTATTACTATTCTTTGATTCACTAATTCCTGATCTGATGAAGAAAATGAAAGTTACAGAAATAGATATGCGTAAAAATCATGCTATCTGGGTATAATCAATCTGAATCCATTATGAGCATGGGGACTTTATTGGGTTCTCCATCGACACATTGAAATGCTATTATCGTCGAATCAGCTGGATCTACAACTATTGCGAATCCTATATCCTTTCTGAATATACCTTCATGCGTTTTGATATCTATGTCTGACAAATAACATCCGTATCCAGGATGAGAATGATACCATCCGACGATGACGCCTCTACACCGATCGATAGAGCCGAAAAGCTGTTCTAGAGATTCTTTGTTGAATCTCACACTCACCTCATTTGAATCGAGTTTAGACGTTGCTGTCCCCGTAACGATAACGTATTCACCTTCATCATCACGATATGCGGAACCCATCATGAGGCCCATGATCTCTTTGTTATCTAAGTAGCCTTCATCTGCATGATCGGCAATATTGCTGAGCACGGCCTCTGTAACGTATAATGAAGTTCCTTTCACAGTACGCTGACGGAACTCTAATTCCTTGACCTCTGAAGCTATTATCTTAGGCATTACTGTCACCATAATTTACACTGACCTTGAACTTAGGGCGGTTATTCTTATACCAATTAGCTGCAGACATGCATGATTCCGTACCATAAGGATTGAATGGGTTCGGATCGGTAAGAAGCTGTTCCACACCTTTTACAAAAGATAGCAAAGAAGAACCGAATGACCAATTATCTAATGTTTTCACACAAACATATCCGCCATCGCCAGGCATCATTATGTTCGGATGATATATCGTTGTGAGCCATTTTGCTCTAGGCCGCTCATATGGATATTCCTCTGATATTATCATCATGAAAAGATGATCGCTTCCTGCCTCTGTCTCTGAGATCTTGGTCGGCATATTGCTAAGGCCTATCTGTATTTCAATGGGAAACTTTGCCGTCTCTGGAACTGGAGGTATCCTCAACCCCAAATAATCATTGAGATCTTTTATCTCGTTGTTTAATCTTCTGACAAGTACAGGACGCACGAGACCCATTTACATTCCGCCTTCCGGATCTGGAATCATCTCGATGACATCATCTTCACAGAGATTGATCTCATCGACGGTCTGATTCTTATTCAGAAGTTTAGAACCTTTTCTCAGAACGTATGCTCCTGCATCCTTTCCCCAATATTCTGCGGCGGTATCGATTATTTCCGTCACAGATTCATATGATTCCAATTCCATTCTGATCGATGAATTGTTCAGTGTATTCACAACAGTTATTCTTACAGTCATTTTCATTCCTTCATTGTGTGATTCGGACATTCCGGATCGATTGCAATCTCCAAGTTCTCCATTATTCCCGTTTCTCCGTTATAATACATAACATTGGAAATGCAGAGATCTGCCCTTCCTGAAAGTAATTTCATTGCCTCTCTAACCTGAGCGGCAGCTATTATTGATGTTGTCGTAATCTCTGATGCAGTTTTCGGAACAAACATCATTCCGTTTCCGGTACATGAAAAACGCGTGTCTAAGACCTTCATATGGCTCTTATTCATCGTGCACTCCAGACACGGCCCATCAGGAATGATCACTTGGACCTTTCCTCTGAATCCATCGGTTGCTCCGTCAATATATGGAATATTATTGAACATAGCATGAGAATTCACGTGTAATCTTGCAGAAATATTATCCAAACATCCCAAGATCACATCATAATCCCATTTCTCCAGTTCCTGTACTTTCGAGACTATTGGAGTTATATTTACTTCATGATCCAATTCCGAAGCCCTTCTTGCTAGGATATCGGCCTTCATCGTGCCTTTTCCATCTACTTCTCTGAAGAATACACACCTACTGAGATTAGAAACAGCGATGTCATCCATATCGATAATCGTTATGTCTTCAAAGCCTGCAAGCACCATACATTTGACAGCTTCGTTACCCAACGCACCCGCACCTACAACAAGACATCGAGATGCATGTATCTTTTGCATATCCAACCACGCTATACGTTTCATCCTGTCGAAACGATCTAGATCGTGGGCTCCGGCCTTCATGCAAAGGGAATCTACATTTCATATAAAATAATAGTAATAAGTTTAATAGAGAAAAGATGATTTACACTAACCATGACTGTACCGCTTCCGGAACACGATCACTGCAAATTCTGCGGAAATCCTATTCCATTTGATATGGCATACTGTTCAGAGGAATGTTATTACAAATATCAAGCCAAGATAAAAAAGGAGAAACAGAACACTATGCTCTTTTGGGGATTGGCTGCCTTGAGTGTTATCGTCATCTTTGCCGTGAAATTGATCCTCTGAATCTTCAGAACATCTTCTTTGTTATTGCGACATTGTGCACACGAACTATGTCCGCTCCGCTTTTCACAGATATCCTAGCTGCTTCCGCAGATGCCTCATCCCTTTCCATTCCTGGGAATTTAACAGACAGGAATCTCTTTCTAGAAGCTCCTATGAGTATCGGATATCTCTCGCTGAAGAATGAACAGTTCTTGATTATCTCCATATTCTGATCTGGCGTGGTCCCGAATCCCACCCCGGGATCGAGAATTATATTTTTTTCCTTCATTCCTGCATCTAAAGCCGCTGTTATCCTATCATCCAAAAATCTCTTTATCGGCCTGAGGACACTACCTTCCATTAGATCTGTTCCCAATGTCTTAGGTGTTCCGTGCATATACATTATGACAACAGGAACATCCGATGAAGCTGCAAGAGCCAGCATACTCGGATCTGTAAGGCCGCGAATATCATTGATGATGGATGCTCCGACACTGAGCGCTGCTTCTGCAACCTGTGGTTTCATCGTATCCACTGATATTGGAACATCTATCAAAGGCACCAATTCCTTCAGAACAGGAATCACTCTAAGCAATTCATCTTCCACAGTAATGGGATCTGAACCCGGACGTGTGGATTCTCCACCGATGTCGATTATATCTGCACCCTGATCGATCAGTTCGAGAACGTGCTTAACAGCACTTTCTTTGGTGCAATACATATCTCCGTCGGAGAATGAATCCGGAGTTACGTTCAGAATTCCCATTATGAACGGTCTTCCGTTATTCCCTGATCTGCGCCAGGAACTTGGTGTTGACATTGATCATCACAGGTGACTGTCCACCAATTCCACCAGATCTACAACCTCAATCTTCCTGTCTCCTTTTGCAGCCTCTAAATTAGAGACGCAGAATGGACACGTGGTGATGATGGTGCCTGCGAAAGATGCCTCGTCAAGCCTTGTACCTGCGATGGCCATAGCTTCCTCGGGATATGCGGACCTTACTCCTCCCCCTCCGCCACAGCAATGGCTTGTTGCACGGTTATACTGCATCTCCTTGAAATCGACTCCCGGGAACTTCTTGATGACATCCCTGGGTGCATCATAAACATCACAATGTCTTCCAAGATGACATGGATCGTGGTATGTGACCTTGCCTTCCAGCGCCTTGAGTTTGAGATCCTGCTTTGCAAGGAACTCTGTGATGTGAAGCACTTCGAACGGAACATCCACATATTTCGGATATTCCTTCTTGAACATCCTGTAACATCCGGCACAAGAGAGCACTAGTGTCTTGACACCTAACGATTTGATGTTATCAACATTCTTCTGCATGATCGGAGTGATCTGCTCCTGCGGCCATCCAATACGCTGAAGTACGGAACCGCAACAGATCTCGTCAACTGTGGTGAAATCTACATTCAGTTTATTGAGGATCGATATCGTAGCGGCTGCTGTCTTCTTGGATCTGTATGTAGCTGTGCATCCTATGAAATATCCTATGTCTGCTTTGTGAGGTTTGAGTCCTATTGTCTCTACAACAGATTTCTCCTCTTTGAACGGATTTCCGTACTTCAGGATACTCTCAGACATTGCCTTGTGCTTAGGAAGTATGTGTCCGTTCTTAACGAGATCCGCGCGGCAAAGCTCGACTATGTCGACAATATCTACTTGAGAAGGACATCTCCTGACACAATCTGCACAGGTAGTACATGTGTACATGTTCTCCATTACAGAATCGTCTGCTTGAATATCTCCGTGGAGTAATCCATAAGTTAGAATGATACGTCCTCTGGACAGCGCTGAATCCCATCCGATGGCTTTGAATGACGGGCATACGCTCTTACAGAATCCGCACATCGTACAGGTATTGAGTGCCTGTGTCACTTTCTTGATCTTGTCTGCTTCGAATTGACTCATATTCTCGACCCTTGGAATTGTTACGCTTCCGTCCATGAGGACGATAACTTTTGCGTTTGGTTTCTGTTTGAATGCTTCTTTCACTGCATCCGCGACTGTCGGGAATGGTGTTATGTTAGCAGCATGGATGACCCCTGGATCCAGATCTGTAACTGCCCAGATAGATGCCCATGTGGCGATCTCGGCCATCTTTGCCGCTTTATGATACCCCAACTTGTATTCTATCTTGAGATTCTCCAAGACCTGATTCGGATCTTTGGATGATGATAATTGTGTTAGGAATGATGCACTTCCAGTACCTTCCCTACACTTCGATACCATTATTATGATTCCACCATCTTTCAATGCCCACTTTCCATTATCCAGGGCCTTCTGTGACTGGTAAAGATCGACATCCATCGGGTATGGTGCAACAGAGATGACGATGTCTGCCTTCTCTGGTATAGGAACAGAGAATACCTCATTCGCCCACTCAACAGCCTTGTCAAATGCCGGGTTGAGGTCCCCGGATGCTACCTTGTAAATGTTCTGATGCCTATCGAGGACCATTTGAATGGAGAATATCTTCTTTCCCTTGACGATCTCTAATGCATCCATCATATCCTCATGCACCGGATTTCCCTTTAAGATCAATGACTGGGCCTCTTTCTTCATTGCCATTTTATGGTTAGCTTCAATGGTCTCGTAAGAAGCAACTCCAGGCAAGAATGATTTCCTTCCACCGGTATAACCTGCAAAATAATGGGGCTCCACACTGGTAATGATGACCAGACGGTCAGCATCCACTGCGATCTTATTAACATTCATCGGAGTGCCATTCTTGGACTTTCCGAGATTGACACACTCTGATTTCTTTGCATCATGAACAATGATCCTATCCTTCAATTCCGCATAGTGAGAACCGAATACGAAATCGTACTCTTCTTGAGTCATGTCCCTGTGTGCTCCGGTAGCAATGAGATATCTTGCCTGCCTAAGGTCCATTTTCTTAGACAGAGCATCAAGTACCTTTGCGGTAGGTGTCGGACGCGTGCCATCGTTTACGATGAATACTATATCCTTTCCGCCTTTCAAAAAATCTAACAATGAATCGTATCCTATCGGATTGTTGATAGACTCGTTGATAACATCATCTGCTGCCTTGCACATAACGTCCTTCGGATAGAATGTTCCTATGTAGTTATCCTTCGGAATGTCTATCTTTTGGACTCCGTCCTTTCCGTATTTCACGTTTACTATCATATGAGACCAATCAACTACAATACGACAACCATTTTTAAGCATTTAGTCGCGCACGTACGCAAGAACGCTACTAAATCTGCTCTTAGACAAAATAGTATTTGAACAACGTAACATATCGCTACATAATGGCCTCTCTGAAAGAAGTTGGCGAAAAGAATATCATACAGAATATACTGAATATCATCAGACCGTGTTCACAACTCGGACCTGGCGATGATGCAGCTATCGCTTCAGCGGATGACGGCAAGGTCGTTATCTGCACAGATGTTGTAACATTCGACAGACATTTCCCCAAGGGAATGACATACGAGCATTTCGGATGGACTGCCGCCGCGGTAAACTTTAGCGACATAGCTAGCATGGGAGCAAAACCTACTGGCTTCCTTGCAGCATTGGCATTGCCCGAGGACATGGATGAGAATGATCTCTACGATATCATGAGCGGTATAGATCAGTGTGCAGAATTCTGTGGAACCACTATTTTGGGAGGAGACACAAAATTCGGACCGGGATTAATCGCTGGCACCGCAATAGGATCCTTAGAAGGAAGAAAACCTCTAACTAGATCTGGTGCAAAACCTGGAGATGTCATTGCAGTTACTGGATGTCTCGGAGCCGCTGCAGCAGGATTCTTCGCGATAGAAAATGATATTTCAGATAAGGATTCGATATTCTCATTGATGGTTCCTATACCTAGAGTTGAAGAGGGCCTGGCACTTTCGAAATCCAATGCAGTAACGGCCTGTATGGACCTCTCAGACGGTCTTGCGGAAGCAGCAAAGAGCATCTGTAAAGCAAGCCACGTTGGAATGGATATACAAATGGATTTCATTCCTGAGGGAGAGGGTGTAAAGGATATCTGTAAAATTTTAGATATGGATAAGAAGGACCTGACCTTATACTGGGGAGGAGATTACGAACTTCTGTTCACATTCAAAAAAGAACAGATAGACTCACTTTACAAAGCTGGTCTGGTATTCTCAATAATCGGAATCGTGACAAATGATGACTGCCCCTACATAATTGAAGGCAATGAGAGGACAAGGATGAAAGATGGGCGCTATTAATCCAATCGTAGAAGCCAGGTATTACCATAAGGAAGGCGATATCTATGTATGCGATCTGTGTCCGCATAGGTGCAGGATACCTGTCGGAGGAATAGGAAGATGCATCGCTAGAAAAGGCGAAGAAAACATGTTATCCGCATATAATTATGGAAGAGTGTCCTCAATAGCAGTAGATCCTATCGAAAAAAAACCTCTTTACCATTTCTATCCTAAAAGCAAGATCTTCTCCATCGGGGGAATCGGTTGCAACATGTCCTGCAAGAACTGTCAGAATTATTCTATTTCAATATCTGTTATCGGTAAAAAACGTACAACATACGAAACACCCGAAGAGATCATCTCATTATGCAGAAGAGAAAAATTGGATGCTATCGCATTCACTTACAATGAGCCTTTCATTTGGTTTGAATATATAATGGACATCATGACCTGCGATCCCGATCTAAAATATGTCATTGTAAGCAACGGACTCATAAATGAAGAACCACTCAAAGAGATCTGCAAACATGCCGATGCAATGAATATCGATATCAAAGGATTCACAGACGAATTTTACATGAAGGTCTGCGGAGCCCATTTGGATGATGTACTCAGATCCACCAAGATAATCTTCAAAGAAAAAGTCCACCTTGAGCTGACCTATCTTGTTATTCCAGGATACAATGATTCCGAAGACGAGATAAGGAAATTCTCTCTTTGGGTAAGAAACGAACTGTCTGAAAATGTACCCGTCCATTTCTCAAGATTCCATCCTGATTTCGAAATGATGGATATCCCTATGACACCTGTGGAAACTATCCTGGCATGCAGGGATATAGCCGATTCGTGCGGACTCAATTACGTCTACGTGGGTAACATCTTATCGGATGACGGATCCGATACTTACTGTCCAGAATGCGGTACAGCTGTGATCAAACGTCTGGGATATCTTGTTGACATTGTTGCACTTGATGGGTGCAGATGTGCCTGTTGTAAGAACAGACTTCCAATCATCCGATAAGGAACAATGGATTTCCTATAAATGCTATGAATATCGCAGATATGGTCATTGGAATTATGAATGGTATCATAGGTGTTATCCAAACCCTCTTGCATCCAGATTCTGTAAGCCTTACGAATACTTCCTGCTCATTCTCAGGAATTCCACAGGGAACTAATTTCCCTTCGACAAAATCTTCGATCGGCCATACATGAGACACTTTAGCTTTCTCAAGGTCCATTTTATAACCCAATAGCATCCTTCTACATTTATCCCCGTTCTTTACATTCACCAATACAAAATAGATGCATGTGAGCCCTGTTAGCATGGCTGCAAAGAACAATACAGATATTGAAAAAACAAATATCTGACTGATTTGTCCAGATGGAACACTTATGAGCGGAAATGAACTGAATGCAGGATACATCGGAAACAGCATAGATAGAGTGATTAGACATTTTGCATCAGCACCTCCCCTAACAATCCCAAATATATACATTCCCATGAAGATGATATAACATGCAGGAACAGAGGCCCATGCTACTATTATGGGATCGTTGATATCGTAAAATATTGCAACTGCGAACAAGATTGCCATCAGCAAATAGAATGACAGAACATGACCTTCCCTTTCCCAGAGTATATCGACAAGTATCAGGACAGACCCTGCAGCCAAACAGAGATATTGCCATTTGAATCCACTATCCTTAACTGCGAATACCGTGAATATGATAATACCTGTAATACCCAATATCAACCAATGAATATCGGAGACCTCTCTTTTCTTCCAATCACTGAAACTTGCGGAAATCATCACGATTACCATCACTATTACTGCAATTATCCAAAAGACTGCCACATCTAGCACAAATACAGGTACTACTCAATAGATATTATTTTATCTTGTAAAAATCTGTACCATTTATGAAGTGGAGGGGAGTTTGTGTAGCGTTAGCCGTCATTTCGATGCTTGCTTTGACATCTATACCTATTAGCGGCATAGAAGCTACCGCCCCTGAAGAAACCGATATCGGAATCGTACCGTATGAAACTGAATTAGACCTTAATGCCGGATCCTCGGGCTATTTGACTGTCATAATCACCAACACCCTGGCCTATTCAAACGATACCTCGCTTGAGAATAACCGTGCAATATACATCTCTGTATCTTCCACTAATAGTAATATCTCAGCCACCCCTAACATAAAGGACTTCATATTAGGTGGCCAGGAAAATCAAGTAATAACTATAACTGTAGATGCTGGAAAATACACCAGTACCGGAACATACACGCTTACAATAAATCTTAAAGTGATGTCCCTTGATTCTTCTGATTCTCCAATATATGTAACACATGATATCGGCCTCAAGATCTCTTCTGCACTTTCTGCAGGATCTGAATTCAATAAGATTCTAGGTGTATGGGAGAATCCTCTTCCAGAACCACTTAACACGCCTGCTGCGACCGCAATAATCTCATTTATTCTTTGGGTCTTGATCGGACTTGCAATTGTGATGATTGCTCTGCCTATACTAGTACACATTTTGAACAGCGGAAACAAAAAAGAAGAAAAAGTCAAACTCGGGATCATGAAATTGCTTATGATCGTTGTTCTCATCTGGGCAGTCAGTAAAAGCTTACATATATACGGTGCATCAGAAAGCATGGTAGATACATTCCAAACATGGTTCTATGTCTTTTACATAATATTAGGAGCAGTCATTGCTTGGAAGCTCTTTATCGTCTTTATAGAATTTTCTCTCAGAAAGATCGATACGAACCTCAGCATAAGTGGCAATACATCTTCTGATGATCTCAAACCACTGCTGCATCTATTAGGTAAACTGTTTATCACAGTATTTGCCGTTGCAATGGCCATGGCTGCATTCGGATTCAATCTCACAGCGATAATAACAAGCGCAGGAATAGTGAGCTTGGGAATAACGTTGGGTGCACAGAATGTTTTGAACCAATTCTTCAGCGGCCTCGTATTGTTGATAACACATCCGTTCAAAGCAGGTGACCTTGTTCATATAGGTGCAACATCCACTGCAACTTACAAAGTATCAAGAGTAGACATAATGAATACCGTATTCGAAAATTGGGCGAATGAAGAGACAATAATCATGCCTAATAACACAGTCGCATCCAGCACCATTGTCAATCTTACTGATGAGAATCTAATGTATAGAATCAACGTCTTCATGGGCATCGCTTACGGAGAAGATATCAACAAAGCAAGAAAGATCATGCTCGACATAGGTATGGAACATCCTGAAGCCATTCTTGATGGTTCTGTCGATAAGCCTTACACCAGAGTAGTAGAATTCAAAGATTCTTCGATTAATCTTAGACTTAGCCTTTACATAAGAGATTACAACAATTATGGTATTGTCGAGGGAGAACTCAGACAGAAGGTCTATGAAGAGTTCACAAAAGCAGGAATAAATATTCCATTTCCGCAGATGGACGTTCACTTGGACTACAAAAACACCAAAAAAGAATGAAACTTCTTCTTTTCTTTACTTCGGAAGTCGTAATTATAACAATGTTTTTCGTTATCATCTTGTATATTAATAAGAATTTAAATAGTACAACTTAGCTTATGCGCAATTAGATTTACTAAATCTGATAAACGGTGATTCTGATGATTGACAACCTAGATAAGCGCATCTTAGAAATAATGAAGAAAGATTCGAGATGCCCATTCGTGGAAATTGCTAGCCAACTCGACGTTTCCGAAGGAACTGTAAGAAGCAGGGTCCATAGGATGACAGAAGAGGGCATCATCCGCGGATTTACAATCAAGACAAGTTCCAAAAATGTGAAGGCCCTTGTCGAAATCAGGATTGATGTCAACACAGACACAGAGGATATCGCAAAGGAACTTGCGAGTTATGACGGTGTAACTGAAGTATTCGAAGTCACCGGAGATCAAGATATAATCGCGATAGTCGACGTGGAATCATCACAACATCTTAATGAGATCATAGAAAGAGTGCGCCGTTACGATAACATACTCAGTACGCGTACTCGTCTGATACTCAAAGAGCATTTTGGAGAGAATTAAATGTTTAAAGGTACAGCAACAGCACTTATTACCCCTTTTCAGAAAGATGGATCTGTCGACGAAGACAGTCTAAGAAGATTGGTTGACTTCCAGGAAGAGAACGGGGTCAAGACCGTCGTTCCTTGCGGATCCACCGGAGAATCGGCAACACTCAGTCATGAAGAACACATTCATGTCATCAGTATAGTGATCGATCAAGCCAGAAAGGCAAAAGTCCTTGCGGGAGCTGGAAGTAATTGTACATCAGAAGCGGTAATGCTCAGCAAACGCGCAGAAGACCTCGGAGCTGATGGCATACTTTCGATCTCCCCCTATTACGTCAAACCTACACAAGAAGGCATATACCAACATTTCAAAGCGATTGCGGAATCTGTCAAAATCCCTCTAGTCGTTTACAACGTCCCTGGAAGGACTGGCTCCAACATTGATGCAGATACAACACTCAGACTTGCAGAGATTGATGGAATAAATGCTATAAAAGAAGCAAGCGGAAACCTTGCTCAGATAGAAAAGATTATCAGAGAAAGACCAAAAGGATTCGAAGTTCTAAGCGGAGACGACGGACTGACCTACACTCTCATGTGCAAGGGTGCAGACGGTGTCATCTCGGTAACTTCCAACTGCATACCTGCAAAAGTATCTCAAATGGTAAATTGCATCATTAACGGGGAAAAGAAGGAAGCAGAAGCACTCAATAATGCCATATATCCTCTGTTCAAGGCAATGTTTGTAGAATCTAACCCTATACCGATCAAATACGTGATGCAAAGACTTGGTTACGGAAACGGATCTCCCAGACTTCCGCTTACGCCTATAAGTGAAGAAGGAAAGAAAAAATTAGATCCAATCCTTGAACAGATGGGCCTCTGAAGGCGAAGCTATGATTAACGTAGTCATCGGAGGAGCAACTGGAAAACTTGGAAGTTTGGTCTGTGACATCATCGTTAAATCAGATGATATGAGACTGGCTGGTACAATAGTATCCGAGAATGGCGGACATATAGGAAAAGAACTCTATCCTGGCATAATAGCCGTAGGTCCGGATAAACTCAACGACCTTTTGAAAGATGCAGATATCTATGTAGACCTCACATCGCCTGATGCTGCGGCTAAAATCCTATCAGAAATTCCGAAAACAGGCACCAATATAATTTTAGGAACAACAGCCGTTCCGAAGGACATCATCGATCGCATGACCGAGAATGTAAAGAAAAATAACACTTCAGCATTGATCTCTGCGAATTTCACAATAGGCATCAATGTATTCTGGAAAATGTGCGAGGAAATGGCGAAATATCTTCCTGATTACGACATAGAAGTCATTGAGGCGCATCACAGCGCCAAAAAGGATGCCCCCTCCGGAACAGCGGCAGAGACCGTGAGAAGACTTCAAATGGTTACAGGCATTGAAAAAACTGTATACGGAAGAGAGGGCATAACAGGCCCCAGACAGAGAGAGATCGGTGTCCACTCGATACGTGCAGGGGACATCATCGGAGATCATACTGTGATCTTCGCAAAAAATATGGAAAGATTAGAATTGACACATAAAGCCATCTCCCGCGAAGCTCTTGCAAGAGGTTGTATAAAATCAATAAGATGGATGGCAGACAAGAAAGATGGAAAGATCCACAGTATGAGTGAGGTGCTTGACCTATGATCACAGTTATGAAATTCGGCGGAACCAGCGTGGGTTCCCCAGACGCATTGCAGAGAGTTGCAAATATCATCATTGCCAGTGAAGGTGAGAAGGTCGTTGTCGTTTCGGCAATGTCTGGTATCACAAACTTCCTAGTAGAGGCCACAGAACACGGCACGATAGAGAAAAAACAGGAGATCTTGGATCAATTTGACAAAAAACACATGGATGTCGCCACTCAATTGTTCAACGACGAACAGATGAAAGAATTCATGATCGATTATACGATCAGATTCGAAAGATTCAAGAATCTCATACTTGACGACAACTCATCTAATGACCATTTCTACAAAGACAATGTTACATCTCAAGGAGAGAGATTCTCATCTCTGATATTGTCCCACCTTCTGAGATCTCTCGGAACCAAATCCGTAGCACTTACCTCGGAGGACTGCGGTATCGCAGCAGAAGGCCGTCCCCTTTCGGGATACGCCGTACTGAAGAAGACGGAAGCAATGATGACCATCAACGTTAAACCATATATCGATGCAGGAATCGTACCTGTTATAACTGGTTTCTATGGTATCAATGAAGACGGAAAGCCTCTTACATTCGGAAGGGGCGGATCGGATTATTCTGCAGCTATCATTGCAAACACACTCAACGCAGATCTTCTGGAGATATGGACGGACGTTGACGGATTCATGTCAGCCGACCCCAGGATCATACCGGAAGCCATTCGTATCGATGAAATGAACTTTGGAGAAGCAGCAGAACTTGCATATTTCGGAGCAAAAGTATTGCATCCGAGAACCATAGAACCAGTAAGGATGAAGCATATCCCTTTGAAAGTTAGGAACTCATTCAAGCCTGAGGAACCGGGAACACTGATTCATCATCTTAGAAAAACAAAAGATGAATTGCTCAGAAGCGTTGCCATCAAAACAGATCTTTCAATAATTGCAATCAGCTCTGCAGAGATCGCATTCCACCCTAAGATGGTGGCAAGGATAATCGAAAAGATCGCAGAGAACGATGTCATCATCTATTCAATATCCACATCACTTTCAACGGTCGCTTTCCTTGTCCATAACAACGATGTTAAAACAACACTGATGAAACTTAATAGTTTGAACCCTAAAGATATCGAAAGGATCGAAGTAAAAAGTGATGTGGCACTTGTATGTGCAGTTGGAGATAATCTTCTCGCAAAATGTGGCGTATCGGGAGATATATTCACTGCCGTAAAAGAAGCAAATGCAAATGTAGAGATGATCTCAGAAGGAGCATCAGATGTATCACTGAATTTCGTAGTGCCTATGGCTAAAGTAACAGATGTTGTGAAAATTCTCCACAATAAATATGTCGGAGGCGACATACAATGAGAGATTATGAATCAGAGAACGGAATAATGATGTTCGGCGGAATGCCCGTGACGGATATCGCAGAAAAATTCGGAACACCTGTATACGTAACAGACGAACAGAGGCTAAGAGAAAATTACCGCAACATCTATAACGCATTCGCAAAGAATATCGACACCAAGATCCACTATGCCTGTAAAGCTAACACCAATCTTGCAATATTGACCATCCTGGCACAAGAAGGTTGCGGCATAGACGCAGTATCTGTAGGAGAAGTGATGACCTGTTTGAAGGCCGGTTTCACTCCTGATAAGATCATATACACCGGCGTCAACGTCAGCAATGATGAACTCAAAGCCGTAACGGATCTGGGCGTAATGATCAATATAGATTCTATTTCGGAGATGGAAAGACTTGCGAAGATCAACACAAAGCTTCCTGTATCGTTCCGCATCACCCCTGGTGTGGGTTCCGGACACAGCGATAAAGTAATCACCGGTAAGAAGGGCTCGAAGTTCGGTATCCCCAAAGATAAGGTCATTAGTACATATCTTAGAGCTAAAGAACTCGGATTCGATATAAAAGGTATCCATGCTCACATTGGATCTGGTGGACAATCTGTCGAACCTTTCATGGATATGATGGAAGTCCTTATCGATACAGTCAATGAACTCAAAGAAAACGGAATAGAACTGGAATTCATAGACATGGGTGGCGGAATAGGAGTTCCTTACAAACTCAATGAAGAAGAAATGGATATCAATGATCTCGCCATCAACCTCGCTTCGATGATCAAAGAAGAAACATCTATCAAAACACTTATCCTCGAACCTGGAAGATACATTATCTGCGATTCTACCATTCTGCTTACGAAATGTGTAGATGTAAAAGATGCTGAATCGAAAAAATATGTCGGAGTGGACGCAGGATTAAATACTCTGATCCGACCTGCAATGTACGATTCATATCATTACGTTACCCTGGGTAATAAATTCGGAAAAGCATGCACCGCAAAATACGATGTGGTAGGGCCTATCTGCGAATCCGGTGACTTCCTTGCACACGAAAGAGTACTGCCCGATCCACAAGAAGGAGATATCGTAGCAGTATACAACGCAGGAGCATATGGATTCTCGATGTCCAGTAATTACAACTCTCGGCCTTTATGTGCTGAAGTACTTGTCAACATGGGTGAAGCAGAACTTATCCGCGAACGCGAAACAGTAGAGGAACAGTGGAGACATCAAATAATTCCTAAGAGGCTTCAGTAATGAAATTTTGGAAATACCAAGGCATAGGCAATGATTTCATAGTCCTTGACGGCACTGAAGGAAACCTCTTCATCGACAACAACTGGTGCAAGAAAGTCTGCGACCGTCACTATGGTATCGGTGCGGATGGAGTACTCTACATATTACCTGGAGAGAACACAGACCTCACCATGAGGATCATTAATGCAGACGGCTCCGAAGCTGAAATGTGCGGAAACGGGATCAGATGTGTTGCTAAACATGCATATGATTTCGGTCTTATTAAAAAAGAAGAATTTTTCATTCATACATTGGCTGGAGACTTGAAAGCAAAGGTCAAAACAAATAACAGAAAAGTTACGACCGTTCAAATCGATATGGGTGCGCCCATCCTAGATGGAAGAAAAATACCTATTGACCATGATGGAGAATTCGTCAATCAGTCATTCGATGTAGACGGAATCAGAATCAAAGCAAACGCCGTTTCTATGGGAAATCCTCATTTCATAACGTTCACAGATCTTTCTGAAAAAGAAATAGACAGACTAGGGCCCATCATCGAATGCAATCCATTCTTCCCCCATAAAACCAACGTAGAATTCTGCAGGATTGAGAACAAAAAAATCTATATCAGAGTATATGAAAGAGGTGCAGCATGGACACTTGCGTGCGGCACCGGAGCATGCGCTACAACTACCGTTGCGGCACTCAACGGACTGGTTCCTTTAGGAGAACCCGTAGATGTTCACCTCCCCGGAGGATGGCTTAAAATCACAGTAGACAAGGATCTCAAATATGTCCTTATGGAAGGACCCGCAGAACTTGTATTCGAAGGAAATATCAATTGAAAGTGATAACAATGGCAAAATACGAACAAGCAGAAAGGCTTCAGAAATTACCCCCTTATCTATTTGTCAGGCTTGAAAAGTTGGCAGCTGAGAAAAGAGCAGAAGGAATGGATCTTATAGATTTCGGTATCGGAGATCCAGATCTTCCAACTCCAGAAATTATTGTAAAAGCTCTGCAAGAAGCTGTAGCAATCAATAAGAATCAAAAATACTCCTCATCACAAGGAGAGAAGGACCTCAGGGTCGCAGTCGCAGAATGGTACAAGAAAAGATTCGATGTTGATATCGACCCGAATACACAGGTCTGTATCACACTCGGATCCAAAGAAGCCATATTCAATATTTCACAAGCATTCGTCGAATGCGAAGATACTATCATCGCACCAAGTCCTGGATATCCTGTTTACTCCGGAGCATCGACACTTTTCAACGAAGCAAAATGTGTTAAGATTCCACTTAAAGAAGAAAAGAAATGGCTTCTAGATGTTAGTGATTGCCCGACCGGTGCAAGGATGCTATACATCAACTATCCTAACAACCCGACAGGCGCAACATGTGACATACCATACCTGAAAGGTGTTTATGATTGGTGCCAAAAAAATAAGACAATCCTTTGTCTAGATAACGCTTACTCAGAAATGTGCTATGATGGCTATCAGGCGCCTTCAATACTTCAGGTCGGACCTGATGCCGTCGAATTCGGTTCATTCTCAAAGACCTTCTCTATGACTGGATACAGGCTCGGTTATGCAGTAGGACACCCCGAACTCATAGCAGGATTGATCAAATGCAAAGGACAGATAGATTCGGGTGCACCTATATTTATTCAGAAAGCTGGTATCGCCGCACTGAATCTCTATCCCGAAGATGGAAGAATTCCGAAGGAAGTCGCAGATCATATGGCGATATACGCCGAAAGAAGGAAGGTTCTTGTAGAAGGCCTCAGAGAACTCGGATTCGATGTACCGATGACCATGGGAACATTCTATGTTTGGTTCAACTGCGGTATGAAATCAGAGGATTTCACAAAGAAGATGCTTGATCTGGGAATCATTGTCACACCCGGAAACGGATTCGGTGAATCTGCTGAAGGATATATCAGAATGACCGTTACTGAAAGTGTGTCACGTATCAAAGAAGCACTTGCTAGAATGAAAAATGGTAAATATTGAATAAATAAGTGGTTTGGAACTTTTCCAACCACTCATTTCTTTTAATTACAAAACTTATCTTTTGAATATTTCAAAGCATCAATGACCGGCATCGGTTCTTTGAGAAGGAATGTCTCTAGTGCTCCTCCTCCGGTACTGACATAAGATACTCTGTCAGCAAGATCGAATCTCTCTGCGGCCCCTGCAGTATGTCCTCCACCGATAACAGATAATCCTTTGCTGTCGACCATTGCGGTTATGAGTGCTTTTGTACCAATCTCGAATCCAGATTTCTCGAACATTCCGGCAGGACCTGACATGAATGATGTTTGTGAGGAAAGTATGACCTTTCTGAACTTCTCGATAGATTGATCCCCAATATCTAATGCCGGCTCTGCAGTAGGCATATCTCCGATATTTACACAAACGCGCTTTCCATCCCTTTCAACAGCTACGTCCACCGGTAAAAGAATCTGCTGACCATATTTTGACAGGACATCCCTCGCAGCCTGGAAATTCTCAATTGTCAATTCATCTTTCAAAATTACACTGGATGCCTCTCCGATATCCACCCCTCTTGCTGAAAGGAATGCATTTCCGGCAAGACCTACAACGATGACGTAATCTGCCATATTGTTTTGAAGGACGACATCGATCATGTGCGGTACATCTCCGAACTTCGCACCACCCAATATAAATACGGACGGACGACGGGGATTATCGAATATAGACCTCAGCGAATAAAGTTCTCTGGCCATCAACCTTCCTGATGCCGAAGGGACCTTCAGTGGAAAACCTACCAAAGAACATTGTGAACGATGAGCTGCACCAAATGCATCACAGACATAATAATCGATAAGAGGATAGAGTTCATCCACGAGTTCAGCTTCTGAATGCTTGAACATATCTACTGCTTCAACCTCTGAATCCAACATCCTTACATTTCCTAAAAGAAGTACTTCTCCTGATTTAAG
Source organism: Candidatus Methanomethylophilaceae archaeon (assembly GCA_023230065.1). Lineage (GTDB taxonomy): Archaea > Thermoplasmatota > Thermoplasmata > Methanomassiliicoccales > Methanomethylophilaceae > JALNYB01. The sequence goes on along the minus strand of JALNYB010000003.1, from coordinate 14,487 downwards.
GTCCTTGATGGCCTGTTTTGCCTTATCTCCGATCACATCATCAACATATGTAACAGGGGCATTGAGATTCCTTGCCAGAAGGACCGAATGCTGTTCCATGTTTATGAAATCCCATTTGCCCTTTCTGCTCTGATGCGCCAAAATAACGACCTTAGCCCGTTTTCCCATTAATTCTCTTACTGTAGGAACAATACTTCTTATTCTTACATCATTTATTATTTTGAGTGTATTCTTATCGAGTGGACAGTTAATATCCACTCTCAAAAGGACTGTTTTGTCCTTGAAATTGAAATCTTCGAGTGTATTGAAGTCCTTCGTGATCTCACCCTATCAGTTATTTAAGATTCCCATAGCAACATTAGTCTTTTCAACAGACTTTGCCACATCTTCCTCTAGCTTACACATAGATCTGATGCAGTCTACGTTCTCCGGGATGACATCTGATTCCTGATGGATCCCCTGATAGTAGTAAAGCATATTTCCAACAACCTTCACACTGTCCTCCCAAACAGCGATCTCATACATATCAGATCTATCTCTGTCCAGATCCCTGGCTAGTTCCATGATCTCTGCGGTTGTTTTGAGGCCCTCACTACTCTTAACGAATCTTACACGAGGGGACTTCCTCATTACTTCGAGAATCTCTTCTGACGTGGTCTCTCTACTGAGCTCTGCCACGATAGTATGAACGTGCATCAAGGTCGTGGATGCCTTTACCGCCATCGTGTTGATATTTAACCATGGCATGATGCTCTGAACGTCGATACCGTGATGTGTAGGAAGTTTAACAGACGGCTCCAATGCATTTATCGGACCGTTCTTACTATCCCCTGGATCTGCCGCCCTTCTGATTATGGTCACATAGGCATTATTGATCTTGAATTTCTTATCTATAGGACTAAGTGTCCTTAGAAGTCCAGTGGTATTGCATGATACAACGCGAGAGAACTGAGCCCCCCATGATTCGCTGTAATTTGCTGTGGAATTAAATGATATGCCTGTTAGCGCGTGATCCTCCCCGCCTTGAAAAATACCCTTTATGCCTGCCGCCTCATATTCAGCCTTATACTTTTCACCAACATTTCCAGGTGTACAGTCGACGATTATGTCTATCTTTTTGTAAAGGTCTTTGATGGTTCCGGCGATCTTCATCCCAGCATCCTTGAATGCCTGGACACTCTCATCTGGTACATAGACATCGAGTCCTTTGTCCAATGCGATCTGAGCTTCAAATGTAGGCCTGGTCTTAGTTATTCCCATGACCTCCATATCGTCCTGTTTACTTACTGCAGTGGCCACTCTTTTTCCAATGGTCCCATAACCGTTGATACCGACCTTTACCTTCGCCATATTTATTCCCCAAATCTTGAATAGTTTACTAATAAAATAAACTTACTAAGTGTATATACGCAAAACGCAGACTCACGTCCCCACAATATTATAAAATATCCAGTATATACCACATTGAGGATTTTCAAATGAGAGGATCTAGAGCACTGTTAAAAATGCTAGAGGACAGAGATGTCGAGAACGTTTTCGGCTATCCAGGAGCAACGGTCATTCCGATCTATGACGAATTCATAGACTCGTCCATAAGGCATGTACTCGTACGTCACGAACAGTGCGCTGCACACATGGCCGATGGATACACCAGAGCCTGTGGAAAACCAGGTGTCTGTCTTGCAACAAGCGGACCCGGTACCACCAATCTAGTTACCGGTATCGCAACAGCGTATGCTGATTCTATCCCGATGATAGCACTTACTGGGCAGGTCGGATCATCAGCTTTGGGAATGGGTGCATTCCAGGAAGTCGATTCTTACAGCCTTATGATGGCTGTCACAAAACACAACTTCCGTGTTCTTGAACCGGAAAGACTGCCTCATGCAGTGGCAGAAGCTTGGGAAATATGTCAATCTGGAAGACCGGGGCCGGTCCATATCGATATGCCCGTTGATCAACTCAACGCAGATATTGACGAAAATTTACTATATGAGGCGTTCGGCATAAAACCTATCAAAACAGAAACCTCCGGACTCCAACAAGCTGTCCAATGGATCAAAGAGAGCCAGAGGCCTATAATGCTTGTAGGTGGTGGAGTCATCGGTGGAAATGCTTGCGCCGAAGTGAGAAAACTCGCAGAGATGTGCACTATACCTGTTGTTACGCCTCTTATGGGTATCGGCTCAATACCATCAGAACATCCACTTAACCTTGGACCTTTAGGAATGCATGGAAAGATGGCAGCATATGATTCATTCAGAGATTCAGACCTTATCATAGCTATAGGTACCAAATTCTCAGATAGGACCTATAATCCGCACACGTGCCCCCCTAACAAATGCAGGGTCATACACATCGATATAGATGCAAACGAATTTAACAAACACAACCACGAGGCTGTAAACCTTTTATGCGATGCAAAGAAAGGTACCAGGATGCTCATAGATGCACTCGGCGGATATCATGACAAACATGTTGCCTGGGACGATAAGATCAAAAAATTGAAACAGAGATGTCAATGCGATTTCAATTACGACAACTCGCCTATAATCCCTCAAAAGGTAATGTATGAGATCAACAGGTTCCTCGATGAGGATACTATTGTCACCACTGATGTCGGACAGAATCAGATGTGGGCAATGCACTGTCTTGATATTAAATATCCAAGACAATTCATAACCTCGGGAAGCTTCGGAACGATGGGATTCGGATTACCGTCAGCACTTGGTGCAAAGATCGCCAAACCTGAAAAGAGAGTTATGACCATTGTCGGTGACGGAGGCCTTCAGATGGTCATCCAGGAACTTGCAACATCCGTTGCAGAGAAACTCCCTGTGGTCATCATCCTGCTAAACAACGGATGGCTCGGAATGGTCAGACAATGGCAGAAGCTCTTTTGGGAAAAAAGATACAGCGGTGTCGAACTTGGAGCAAACCCAGACTTTTGCATGATCGCAAAAGCATATGGTGCTAATTCAATCCATATCGAGAAAGCCGAAGAGATCCACGATGCATTGAAAGAAGCATTTGACTGTGGAAAGACCTGTCTCGTGGAGATAATGGTCGACTGCGAAGAAGACATCACTCCGATGGTCTTGCAGAGGAGCGACGCACCTATTATCATGGGCCGTTGCAAATACTAAAACTAATTAGACAGGGAAACCTGTCCATGTTTATATTTTTGAAAAACATGATCATTAAATTAAAATAATTTCGGGCCTTATCTTCATCCCACATCTTCCTCCGAGATTGCCCTACTTTTATTAAGGAATCTTTCGAACCATCGTATTGTAGTAAATTTAACTGGCACACATAAATCCGTACATATTAAAAGGAATCCGCCATTACAGGTAAAGGAAGGTATCATCAGTGAAAGGATCAAGAGCACTTCTAAAAATGTTAGAGGACAGAGATGTCGAGACCATGTTCGGTTATCCCGGTGGAGTCGTCATCCCGATATACGATGAGATAATCGATTCGTCTATAAGACATGTTCTCGTACGTCACGAACAGTGCGCCGCACACATGGCCGATGGTTATGCCAGGGCCAGCGGAAAGGTCGGTGTATGCCTTGCAACAAGCGGACCCGGAGCTACAAATCTCGTAACAGGTATCGGAACAGCATATGCTGATTCCACCCCGATGCTCGCCCTGACCGGACAGGTTGGAACCGGAGTCTTGGGAATGGGAGCATTTCAAGAAGTTGATGCATACAGCCTGATGATGCCCATTACAAAGCACAACTTCCGTGTCCTTGATATCAACAGACTTCCGCACGCAGTAGCAGAAGCTTGGGAAATCTGCCAGACAGGCAGGCCTGGACCAGTTCATATCGATATACCTGTTGACCAGGTCAATGCAAATATCGACGAAACCCTCCTGAATGAAATTTATCATATCAAACCCATACCGACGGATACTACCAAATTGAATCTAGCCGTTAAATGGATCAAAGAAGCCAACAGGCCTGTTCTTTTGATCGGCGGAGGAGTCATAGGTTCCAATGCATCATCTGACGTTCAGAAACTCGCAGAAATGTGTAACATACCTGTTATCACACCTCTCATGGGAATCGGTGCAATACCTTCAGAACATCCGTTGTGCATGGGATCACTGGGAATGCATGGAAGAATGTGCGCACTTAATATATTCAAAAATGCGGACCTAGTAATAGCTATCGGGACAAAATTCTCAGATAGAACATACAGTGCCCACACGGCACCTTCTGACAGGTGCAAAGTCATCCAAATCGATATTGATGCGACTGAATTCAACAAACACCACCGCGAATCTATCAACCTTCTTTGCGATGCGAAGAAAGGTACAAAGATGCTCATCGACGCACTCGGCGGATATAAAGATAATCACATTATGTGGGACAACACAGTCAAAGAAGCTAAAACAAAATGCAGCTGTGATTTCAATTACGGTGTGACCCCCATCATTCCACAGAAGGTTATGCACGAACTAAACAAATTCCTCGACAAGGACATCATAGTCACCACCGATGTAGGACAGAATCAGATGTGGGCAATGCATTACCTAGATATACACAGACCCAGACAATTCATATCATCTGGAAGTTTCGGAACAATGGGCTTCGGATTGCCATCTGCGATCGGCGCAAAAGCGGCAAAACCTGACTCCAAAGTTGTTACTATTACAGGAGATGGCGGACTTCTCATGGTCCTCCAGGAACTCGCAACATCTGTTGCAGAGGATCTACCTGTCGTCATCTGTCTGCTTAATAATGGGTGGCTCGGAATGGTCAAACAATGGCAGAAATTATTTTGGGATAAAAGATACAGCCAAACACACCTCAATGCCGACCCAGATTTCGTCAAAGTCGCAGAAGCATTCGGTGCGAAGGGCATCCGTGTGGAAAAACCAGAAGAGATACAAGATGCTTTCAAAGAAGCATTCGACTGCGGAAAGACCTGCCTCATAGACATTATGGTAGACTGCGAAGAAGATATCACCCCAATGTTACCTCCGAATCCAACACTTCCCATCATCAAAGGGCACTGCAAATACTAATCATTAGGTTGTTCTTGCGAACTCTTTAAGTGTATTAAAGAGTTGAACCTCCTTAACCAAGGTGGAAACAATGCAGATTTACCACGATTCAGATGTTGACCTTAGTGTCATGAAAGGAAAAAAAGTCGCAGTTCTCGGCTACGGATCACAAGGAAGGGCTCAGGCCCTTTGTTTCCATGATTCCGGATTCGACGTCGTTGTCGGAGCCAGGAAAACAGGAAAATCCTGGAACAAGATCAAAGAAGACGGACTCAAGGTCGCAGAGATCCCTGAAGCAGTGAAAGGCGCAGATGTCGTTATGATGCTCCTTCCAGATGAAGTCCAACCAGATATCTACAAGGACTTCGTTGAGCCCAACCTCAAATCCGGAGCGGCACTCGAATTCGCACACGGATACGCTATCACATACAAGCTCATCGTCCCACCAAAGGACGTGGATGTCATCATGATGGCACCCAAATCGCCTGGAGCGATGGAAAGAGTCCAATTTGTTGAAGGATTCGGAGTTCCGGCACTCATCTGTGTCCACCAGGATCACAGCGGAAAAGCAAAACAGATCGCACTCGCATTGGCAAAAGGACTCGGAGCAACCCGCGCAGGAGTCTTCGAGACCATATTCGACAATGAGACAAAGACCGACCTCTTCGGAGAACAGGCTGTTCTCTGCGGTGGTCAGACAGCACTCATCGCAGCAGGATTCCACACCCTTGTTGCAAGAGGATACCCCCCGCAGATGGCATATTTCGAGGTCCTTCATGAGACCAAACTGATCACCGACCTTATCAACAGGGGAGGATTCGCAGGAATGTGGGATGGAGTTTCCAACACTGCAGAGTTCGGCGGAATGACCAGAAGAGACAGGGTCATCACGAAAGAATCCAAAAAAGGAATGGAAACGATTCTAGATGACATAGAGTCTGGTCAGTTCAACAAAGAATGGCGTGCAGAATGGAAAGCAGGCCTAGTAAACTTGAAAAAGATGGAAGCTGACGAAAACAATCTCGAACTTGAGATCACTGGAAAAGAGATCAGACAACTCTTTGAAAGGAAGAACTAAACAATTATGCCGGATGGTATCATGAGCAAGATCAAGATCCGTACAAGGAACGACGAGTACATCGCTGAACTTGACGATTCTGATATCTCGAATACCATCTGGCTTTCATTACCTTTTACTGCTCAGATAAATATGCTGGGTAGTCAGATATATTTTGAAATGCCTGTAAATGCCAAAATGGACGGCGAACGGGTGACCAAATTAGAAATCGGAGATATCGCCTACTGGCCCAAGGTCGAAGCGTTTTGTATCTTCTTCGGACCCACTCCGCTCAGCGATGACGACGATTTACCTGTGTCCAAATTCCCCGTTATCAAAATAGGAAAACTTATTGATAACTGTGCCAGCATGGAAGATGCAGGCGACAGACAGAATATTGTTTTAGAAAAATTACTGTGATTAGACCACAGTGAATTTATGATCGTAGCTTGTAAGCCTCTTGTATCCGTTCTTTGTTATCAGAATAGTATCTTCTATCCTGACTCCGCCGATTCCAGGAATGTAGACTCCTGGTTCTGCTGAAACTATATTTCCTTCATGAAGAATCTGCGGAGATTTCGGCGAAATAGATATCACCTGATGGACATCCATTCCGATACCATGTCCATATGAGTGAATGAACTTTCCTTTGAACTCTGTACTGTCGATAAGTTTTCTAGCAGCTAGATCTGCAGCGCTAGCATTTGCCCCATCGCGATATTCTTCTAATCCTATCGTCTGAGCTTCTAGAACGACCTCATATGCACGTTTCATTATACCTGGAGGTTCTCCGAAGAATACAGTACGAGTCATATCTGAACAATATCTATCATATTTCGTACCAAAATCAAACAATGCTGTATCGCCTTTTTTGATCTTATAATCACACGGCATGTGATGAGGCTGCGAAGAATTTGCTCCAAATGCCGCGATGGTATCGAATGCGTTACCTGTTCCGCCCAGAAGCCTCATCCTATTATCCATCTGAGCTGCCATCTCTTTTTCTGAGATCCCATCATGAAGCATCTCTGGTATTTCAGATGCCACCTTAGATGAGATGTTACATGCTTTCTCGGTAGCTTCTATCTCTTTTGCATCCTTTACACACACCGTCTCACCGATAGCCTTTGTGGCATCTAAAATCTCGATATCCTCGACAACCTTCTTTACGTATGCCACTCCGGCGTATGTGGAGTTATGAATGTTGAATCCTACCTTCTTTGTACCTTTCAACGCATTCCTGATGAATTCATCTCTTTCCTTACGATCATGATAAACGCAAACATTGCCTTTTCCATTGTGAGCAGATTCTTCTTCGAGAACATTGACGATTACATCCATAGATCCGTCCCTTTTCACAATGGCGATGCAGTCCTCGAAACATCCCGAGTTTTGCTCTGTGATATACCAGAAGGTCGAATCGAGAAATGGTTCGCCGTCGTTCAAGATGACGACCGCGTCCATATCATCCACATTGGACATCAGTCTCTCTGCTCTAGATTTTACCATACCACTAAATATAACTTGATTATGAAATATGTTTGTATTCAAAAATTAAAATTCGTTGTTGGAACAGGGATGAATATTCTGTCCCAACTATTAAAGTGGATTTACTGGCACTTTTCAGATACCGAACCATTCGCCTCTTACGATCCTCTTCAGCGCCGAAATGGCAGATAGAGATGCGAGGTGTGACGTCTTTGGATTGTCTGCTTCAGGAACGTTATATGTGTGGCAGACCATCTCTCCGAATTTTCCCTTAACCCTTAATTCATGTGAATTACTCTTAGTGTCCGGATCTAGAACGACAGTTACCTTCGTCATATCGAATCCTATGCCCAAAAGACTGACAGTTGCCGCTACGTTGACATTTTTAGGGAATATCTTGACGGCTTCCCTTGCCGGCCCCGAATAAATGACCGTCTTCTCTTTGACGTCGTCGACTGTTATTCCTTTCTCTAGAAGATATGGAATTCCCTCGAGACTCTTCGGCCCTTTGATTGTGGTAAGTTCAACTTCATCCAATTCATCATTGGACGCTGCTCTGAGTCCATCAGTTCCACATAATGCACCAGTTGGAATATAGACTCTGGACTCACTTATTTTGGCCTTCTCGAAAATCGCCTTTCTGAAATCATCATCAACAAGCGAACCTACAGACATTATCATAATGTCTACTCCTCTTGCAACCACTTTCGGAAGGATCTCTTTAGCTGCTGCCTGAGATGCGGATTCAACTACAAGATCACAGTGATAAAGTTCCTCTTCAACAGAATCGATCACGATTGCTTTGTTCAACGTTGCTGCAACCTTTTCGGCGAGGCCTTTATCTACATCCATAAGATAGATTCTTTTGACTTCGACCATTTCATCTGCGGCCTTGGCGAGCTTCGAACCAATTGAACCGCAACCAATGATGGTTATACGCATATTATACTGCACTAACCGCACCATATTAAGAACTTACGGAATACCAGCTTTTGATGTATTATTAATTCGTAATATTAACTACGATTTTCGTAGTTTAATAAGACTTTAAATCTTGTCTGCGAAAAAATATCATCAATACCCGTGCTTTTTTACATACCTTACTTTTTTATTCCCCGACAGAACATTTCATCTAATGCGAGGACTATTCCCGCACCGTGGAAAGATATCAATTGTTGGATCATACCGCGGACATGATGATCAAAGCCTTCGGCAATACGATAGAAGAATGCTTTGAAAACGCAGGTTTTGCATTATTCGATCAAACTGTATCCCTCCATAACATAAGGCCTCTAGAATCAAAACATGTAGAAGTAACAGGAGATGATATGGAGGACATGCTGTATGCATATCTTTCCGAGCTTCTTTTCATCGAAGATTGTGATAATATCATTCTTTGTGAATTCCACGTGAAAATCGACGGCAACAAAGTCATCTGCGATGCAAAAGGAGAACTCCTAAACAAGCAGATACACCGTTGTAAGTCGGAGATCAAAGCGGTCACATACCACATGATGGACATAAATATGGAAGAACCGTCAGTCACCGTTCTTTTTGACGTATAAAGAAATATACTGTCACTTCTTTCTCGGATTGATATCCTATGCTCAAATTAGGTTGGTTCTCAACAGGCCGCGGTCCAGGCTCCAGAAATCTTTTTCGTACGGTCATGGAAAAAAAAGAACAAGGGCTATTGGATGTGGATATATCATTCGTATTCTGTAATTGGGATAACAAAGAAGAACCTAACTCGAAAAGAGAACAGAGACAGATGTTCTTCGACATGGTCAAAGCATATAACATACCGTTGATAACAGCATCCTGGAAGAAATTCAGACCTGATCTTTGGAATACCGATCAGATAGCCTGGAGAAACGAATACGGAAAACTACTCAGAGAAGAGATCAAGGATTATAAATTCGATCTCGGCATACTTGCTGGATACATGCTGTGGATGGATGACGACACCTGTGATGAATATAACATGCTTAACCTCCACCCTGCACTTCCAGACGGCCCTAAAGGTACATGGGAAGAAGTCATTTGGACGCTCATCAAAGAAAGAACCTACAAACAAGGCATCATGCTACATATATGCACCAAAGAATGGGACAGAGGAGATGCACTCACATACTGCGGATTCTCCATCATAGGAGGAGAATATGATGAACTCTGGAAACAATTGGATGAAAAACTTAAAACATCCACACTCGAAGAGATAATTGCCAAAGAAGGAACCAATGAACCCTTGTTCAAAAAGATCAGAGAGGATGGCGCCAAACGTGAACTTCCTCTTACTGTATCGACAATAAAATTATTTGCTGACGGCAAGATCTGCATAAAAAATAAGAGACTTTATGAAAATGGAAAGAAATTGAATGATGCATACGATCTTTCCAAAGAAGTGGACGCATCGATATAAGGTGATATCGTGGACGAATTCAACGTTATGGAAGAATTGGGTTTAACCCATGATAAACAATTAATCTGCAGCTGTCAAGGATTCCTTCAGATGAATAACAGTTCCAAAGGACTCTGTGAAAGATTCATAAAAAATGGTGATAAGTTCTATGACATTATATCGAGATACGATGATATAATAGCTTACGTGCTCAACAGAGACGAGGGCAGATCCGGTAACACGGCGAGATTCATCGCACCTTTCTTGAAGGCATTCGGTGCAACAGATTATGGCATGTACCAGTACTGTAAAGAATCTCTGAGAATCATGCCAGAAGCCAAGAGAGTCATGAAGTATCTCACCAATACACTCCCCACATTCATTTCGACTTCCTCTTACGAGCATAACGTGATGGCATTATGCGATACTTTGGATATCTCCATCAATATAGTGGATCGCGCAACAGTCAGCATGGATTCATATGACATCAGTCGTTCGGAAGGCCGTTTGATCAGAGAGATGGCTAATCAGGTCACAAACCTAAAACTTCCGAGACATGAGTATGAACTCAATGTTCCTATGACACTTGAGGCCGATGAAATCCATATGATCGAAGTATGCGATGAAATTTTCCACAACAAGATTAAGGATCTGGAAATTAACGAACTCATGCGCAACATGAAGGTCGTAGGCGCCAATGAGAAAGCTTATTCACTCCTTGACATCAGAAAAAGAACAATGATCGACCTAGATGGCACTGCATACATAGGAGGAGCCATGATGGATTACCAATCCATGGATCTTGTACGTGACGGTGGAGGACTGTCTATGGCATTCAACGGAAGTGAATTCGCTGTTCATGGGTGTAACATCGCCGTCTTGTCTAGAGACTGCACAGTAGCCGCGGTGTTGGTCCAAGAATTCTACAACGAAGGTATCGAGGCCGTTTACGAATTAGTAAGGAATTGGGACCGTGAAAAGCTCAAAAACAGAGAATGTCCCGATCGTTATCTTATGGATGCGATGTTAGCGGCCAACCCACACAAACTTCCTGAGGTCTACATCGTCGACAAGGATAACGTAAAAGAGATTGCAAAGAAAAGCAACGGATACAGAAAGAAACTCTTCTCGCAGAAAAATTACTAAACACAGATCATGAAAAAATTAATAGTGCTCCGGACGGGATTCGAACCCGTGTGTCGGCCTCGAAAGGGCCGAATGATTGGCCGCTACACTACCGGAGCTTAATCGGTTTGATACTTGATAAGGTTAAAATAGTTTTTTATCAAATCAAAGAAAGCAAAGTAGCAAAATTACATATTTTTAATCAATTCGTATTATTTTTTACAAAAAACACTCTTGCATAGACCAAATCACCGGCAACTAATATCGCAATATTATCGGCGTTGTTCGACCGTAATATGATCTCTCTGCCAGACCTTTCTTTACTGTAATTTACTCGAAACATTACACAATATCGAATTTCACACATCCCCAATCATTCAGAACAATATTCCGTTTATCAAATTACAGTCAAAGCAAAATACACAGTATCATCAACCGAATAACCACCTAAATAGAACTCATGGATCTTCTAAAATAAAAGAATTTTGATCTTAAACAACTCAAAATATTTTGATTGCAGATACAAAGACTTCCTTACCACATAATGACTTCATTAAAATCCTGTTTACATTTTCACAATTGTAAAAAATACGTTCCCACTTTCTATTGAAAAATCTGTGTTATCTCTCTTACCAAAGATAAAAAAGGAAAACTATTATTATATAAGGAGACACATTGGCGACGGTATAGGAGATTGGTAATTTGGTAGATGGACAATTTGAGAGTGCAGATGAGGATGTATCCCGTGTACGTCTCCCCAACATAAAAGAAGGCGAGATGTTCGGAATTGCGGATCAACTCCTAGGTGCCTCCAAGATCAAGGTCATGTGTGAGGACGGTCAGTCCCGCGTAGGCCGTATTCCCGGCAAGATAAAGAAAAGAATGTGGATAAGAGAAGGAGACCTTCTCATAGTTTCACTTTGGGATTTCCAGCCCGATAAATGCGATGTCAGATTCAGGTATACCAGAACACAGGCTGTCAACCTCAGCAAGAGGAACAGAGTACCTAAGAATCTCGATATCTTCTGAAAAGGTATGTTCGATGCCCTCTTACGATGAAAAATATGCTTTTCTTGAGAAGCGCGTCGACGCACTCAGAACTAACCGTACCGGTGACGAAAGACAAACAGATGGCCAGGTCTTCGATAAAAAGACCCTGATGACCATCTACGACTTCATGACCGGTGGTGTCATTGATTCTATCCATTACCCCATCTCCACAGGAAAAGAAGGTAACGTATTCTACGCAGAGAACGAAGACAAAGAGCCCATGGCCTTGAAGATCTTCAGGACCTCGACATCAACATTCAAAAGGGTCACTAGATATATTGAAGGCGACCCGAGATTCAAAGGCGTAGCTGGTAATCGCTGGAAGATGATCTACGCTTGGACTAACAAAGAATACAGGAATCTCCAAAGATACAGTGAAGCCGGCATACCCGTACCCGAACCTATCGCATTCGACAAAAACTGTCTTCTGATGGAATTCATTGGAAACGAAACTGGCCCTGCACCTCAACTTAAAGACTATCCTATGGATGATCCGACAGAAATGTATGATGAGGTGTTATCATTCATTATTGACGGATGGCAGGATGCACATCTTGTGCACGGCGATCTCAGTGAGTACAATGTTCTGATACAGGACGGCCAGCCTATTCTGATTGACTGCGGACAGGCCATGACAAATGATTTCTTTAACGCCAAAGACCTGCTTGCTAGGGACATAAAGAACGTCAACCATTTCTTTAAAGGAAAAGGTGCAGACGTAATCCCTATAGAAACAGTTATAGAAGAAACCATAGATGGTTCAAAAGACGAAGAAGAGGAAAGTGAGGAAGAATGAGATCTATAAGAATACCAGCAGATCGCGTCGGAACTCTCATCGGAAAAAGCGGTGAGACCAAAAAGATTTTAGAGAAAGCCTCGGGCATAAAACTTAAAATCGATACTGAAGGCGAGGTCACATTCAATGAAGATGCCAAAGGCGTTGACCCTCTCATGGCACTTAAGATGATGGATGTCATCAAAGCTGTCGGAAGAGGATTCAATCCCGACAAGGCGATGAGACTCTTAGATGACGACCAATATTTCGAGCCCATAGACCTCAAGGATGTCGTAGGTGATAAATCCAATCAACTCGAGAGGATCAAAGGCAGACTCATCGGAACTGACGGTAAGACCAGACAGATCATCGAGGACCTCACAAGATGCTACATGTCCATTTACGGCAACACCGTCTCGCTCATAGGAGATTCGGTAGGACTCCCTGTGGCAAAACATGCAATTGAACTTATTTTGAACGGAAGCGAACATTCGACCGTTTATCACTATTTAGAAGGCCAACGCCCCAGACTCAGAATCGCTGAAATGGGATTCGACCTGTGAGTGATCCCTATGGAAGACTGGATAAGAGATAATCTAGAAACGGCAAGAAAACTTGCTGAAACCGGTCTTTGTGACCACTGCCTGGGCAGAATGTTCGGAAAGGTAAGCACCGGTATGACTAACGATACACGCGGACGCCTGATACGTGATGCCTTGTCCGAGAATGGACGCCCTGTTCTCGCACCTGATTTCTGTTCACTCTGTGAAAATGTTTTCGACATGATGAACAGATTTGCAGAAGCCGTCGCAGAGAGGATCAACAGCATTGAGTCGGATAACTTCCTTGTAGGTTGCAGAGTGGAGCCCGAAGTTGCACAGAAAGAGAAAGCACTTTGGGAAGAATACAAACTTGAAAATCCCGAAGCTATCAAGACCGAACTTAATCGTGAAATCGGCAAGCTGGCACTTCCTATGATCAACCGTGCCGTAGAATTCAAAGTGCCACAGGTCGTAGCGTGCATAGACACGAGATTCGCCGATGTGAGCCTTGACATCGCACCTATATTCATAGCAGGGCGCTACAACAAGCTCAGCAGAGAGATCCCCCAGACCATTTGGCCCTGCAGAGTATGTCATGGAAAAGGATGCCCCAGATGTGGCATGACCGGAAAGATGTACCAGACTTCGGTTCAAGAGATAATAGGAGACATTGCCTTGGAGATGGCTGGCGGAAAAGAACACTTCTTCCACGGCATGGGCAGAGAAGATATCGATGCCTGCATGTTAGGGGACGGAAGGCCGTTTGTATTAGAGATCAGCAGTCCTATGATCAGAAATATAGATTTGGACGAGCTTGAAAAAAGAGCAAATAAATCAGAACTGGCACAATACAATAATCTTAAGTTCGTACCGAGGGAAACAGTACAGATATACAAGACATCCGATCCCGATAAGACCTATACAGTAAAAGTAAAGGCAGAGGATAAAGTTAATAAAGAAAGAGTAAATGAGGTAGCCTTAGCGTTCAAGAATGTCCACATTGACCAGCGGACCCCCCAGAGAGTCGAGC
>JALNYB010000154.1 GCA_023230065.1 Candidatus Methanomethylophilaceae archaeon | reverse complement strand
AACATGTGTCATACATTCCAATATCTATATTCTTGACACACCGACATCCTTCCCTCAGAGGCATCGTCATATCTTCAAAAGGAATATTCAAAAGTCTCATAGTCTCTCTGTCTATGCATCCTCTCGGTTCTATCCCGTATTTTGAAAGATCGTATTTAGCACAACAATAACTGAGACGGATCCCATACTTCATTGATATGTCTGACATCTCCTTTCCTAAGACATCCATTTCCGAACGGGTTACACTTCTCAAAGCTCCTGCCTCGGACAATTTTCCTAATTTTCCATACATATCAATGAAACTGAACGTACATCTATCCGTATATCCTTCTAATTCTTTGCAAAGTAACTCAAATTTACGTTTATGATAGCCTATATTGAAATTTTCATTGACTAATATCGGATCGTATCTCCAAAGAATTCTATCAGAACCTATTTTCTCGGAGATCTGCTTGAAAGCATCTGCAATATCAGCTTTAAAAGGAACTCCGGGCTCAATATTATTTCCATAAGGAGTAATAGTGACCTGGAAAGTATACATATAACCCATCTTTGCGATATCTTTCAAATAAGGCATCAACGGTCTCGGATCCTTTGTAATAAAAAGCAGACAGTCAACGTTCCTAGGCGTTAAGTCGATCTTGTATACTATCGCCTTATAAATCGGATTTCTGACAAGGACATAACCAGCACGAAGCCTGTTCATCAACCATTCCGAGTGAAACGCCGGAATATCTGTCCTTCTGCTCGCACATATGATCATTGAGCCCGATAATCAATAGTAGAACATAAGTATTCTGAAAAAATACTAAACTCATGGACGAGGGAGGAATATACACATACATGACAATAATCGGAATGGTAAGCATTTCAGATGACGGCAACGGGAATATCGATGGATTATATCTTCCCAATCATAACCTTCCTGCACTTCAGGACAGAGAATCCGATATTCTAACGGAAGCTGCAAAACAACTAGAGGATTTCCTTTTAGGAAAAATAAAAGACTTCGATCTTCCACTCTCCATGAATGGAACAGCATTTCAAATGAAGGTTTGGGATGCGATACAGAAGATTCCATATGGAGAAACAATGACCTATGCTCAAGTTGCCAATATTATCGGACACGAAGGAGCCTACAGAGCCGTAGGGACAGCGTGCAGATGCAATCCCATACCGATCATAATTCCTTGCCACCGCGTGATGAATTCGGCTGGTAACTTTAAAGGATATAATGGCGGATCCACACTCAAAAAAAGACTTTTGGACCTGGAGCAAAAACACTGATGATTAACGTAAAAGAAGAGATAATAAAAAATTCCGATCCAAAATACAAAGAATTTCATAAGAACATAGTTCCCGGGATCGAAGATTTCTATGGCGTGAGAATGCCTGTTCTCAGAAACATCTCCAAACAGATCATCAACGATGATTGGAGATCTTTCCTTGAACAGCCTGTTACATGTTATGAAGAAACGATGATTCGCTCGCAGATCATTGCCGGCGCGAAGATGAATATTGATGAACGTTTAGAATTGTCAAGGATGTTCATGCCCGAGATAAACAACTGGGCGATATGCGACAACTTCTGCGGAGATTGGAAAGTTAACAATAAGGACAAAGAAAAACTCTGGAATTACTGCTTAGAACTCATCGAAACAGATGATGAATTCATGATGAGGGTCTCTGCAGTCATGATGTTATGCCATTTTCTGGATAATGAATATATCGACAATGTTCTCTCCCTCATGTCGACAAAATATCATCCTGGTTACTATTACAAGATGGGCGCGGCTTGGACCCTGTCTTTTGCTTATATAAAATTCCCTGAAAAAACAGAAACATTCATCTTTGCAGACACATTGGATGATGAAATACGCAATAAATCTATCCAAAAGATCTGCGATTCCTTCCGTGTGGAAAATAATGATAAAGAAAGACTTAAAAAGAAGAAAAAAGAACTCATGCGGTGAATTTATTTCTTCTTTATAGATATTTGATCAGCATATGTCTTCGATCATCTTGAAGATCTTGTCTGCATTCTCTTTTCCGACACGAACACCTTTCCTCTCGAGATATGTCCACCCTCTTTTCTCACATTCTTCTTTGAACATGGGATTTGTAACTGCGATAACCTTCTCTGTAGGAAAAGTGTTGTGTTCAAGCATCATTGCAAACATGTCCTGAGGAACGCAAACAATGATCTTATCGAACGGCGGTGCAACATACTCTAATTTTCCAAGATAATCTTTCTTTTCTTGAACTGCTTCATAATCCTTTTTACAAGACATCACTTTATTGTACGGTGCAATTACATAATTCCCCGGAACAAATCCAAAATGAGATGAGATAACACCATATGATACATCGCACATCTTCTTGCCACCCTTCTCCGCGGTATCCAATCTAGCAACAAGATTTTTCACTTCGGTAGCACGTCCACCAAACATATCAAAAGCACTTGCGATATTCTTTCCCAAAAACACAGTCGAATCGTTTGTGACTACTAAAACCAATTTCAAATTTGCTTTTGCCATTTTTACACCTTCTTCGGCATAAACCTGTACGCTATGCTACAATTTCCTTCATCAGAAACCATGCACGGCCCCTTTGGACTTATTGGCTTGCATGA
>JALNYB010000153.1 GCA_023230065.1 Candidatus Methanomethylophilaceae archaeon | reverse complement strand
TGACTCCGATCACCTTGCTCATCACCCGGGATACTTCTGCCGGAGTGTAGAACTGGCCCTTGCTCTTGCCTGACTGGACGGCAAAGTTCTTCATCAGGTATTCGTAGGCGTCACCAAGCAGATCGTCTCCCTCGGCACGATTCTTACTGAAATCCAGCTCCGGTTTATCGAAGATCGCCAGCAGCTTGGAGAGGCGATCCACCATGGCTTTACCGCTACCGAGTTTTTCCGTGTTGTTGAAGTCTGTAACGTCAATCACACCCTTGAGGCCATTGGCTTCCGCAAGGCGGCCGATGATCTTGTTGATCTGGTCGCCAATCTCGGTTTTGCCTTTCCAGAAGAGCATATCCTCAAAACTACCGCCTCTGCCGGGCTCGCTACCCTTGGGGATCACGATCACCGGATCGGGGTCTTTGCCATATCTATCCGATACGTATTTCACGAAGAGGAGGACCAGCACGTAATCCTTGTATTGAGAGGCGTCCATGCCTCCCCTGAGCTGGTCGCATGCCTGCCAGATCGAGCTGTAAAGCTCACTTTTCTTTAGTGCCATTCTTTTACCTGTACCTACAAGTCTTTTAGTTTTGCAACACTACTCTAGGCTACAAACTGATAAGATTATCATAGTTCTGGATCAGTAATATCTGTCAATCCAAAAAAACACTCCTCAGAAAGGGTGCGAATAGAGACTGTTCAAAAGTCTGCACGTCATTAGGCCGCTTTCCTTGTCTTCTTTGAGAAAAGCAGGTCGAGGTGGTTCCAGGCGAGCTTTTCTTGACAGATTTGGGAGATGTTTAAACTTGCGATCAGCGATTCATCGTGAAGGATGAACTTCCCGTTATCGATCAGCTCTTTCAGCCAGAGGGAGTTGGCCAGATTAACGGCGGTATCGTATGATTTGAGGCCGTATCTACCGGACATGACCTTCTTGATCTTACGATTGAATCTTTCGGAAACATTGGACGTAAGACTTTTAGAGAGGTTTGGCCATTGTTTGATGATGTTGCTACGAACGTAATCGGCAGCGGGTTTAGGAAGAATAGTCGTGAGTTCCATCAAGCCTTTCTTCCTCCCGCTGACCGTTACTCTCCTAAACGCCTTCACCACCTTTCTTTTCAGCCACAACTCCTCATGTTTGGGCAGATAGCACTTTGATATCTTGCCAAAGAGGTTCTTGATTTTGTGGAACTTGCAAAGCTGATGTGGCACAGAAGGGAATACCGCTAACCTTCCGGCTTTCAGAGCTTGGCTGCCATCACTTACGATCAGCCGTGGATTCTTCTTATAGATCTGCTTGAAGGTCAGAAAGCACTCCTCGTATGACTCCTTGCTCGTGTTTGGATACACATTCAGATAGAGGGGTATACCGGTCACAAAGTCCACAATGGAGATTACGAAGTGTGGAACCTCTTTGATCTTGATGTACTTCTCATCAATACTGATCTTACCACTCCATTTGGCGATTGAGTTCAGGATCAGGCTGGGCAGATCTTCAATTTCGTGCCAGAGATTTGATACTGTTGACTTACTGACGTTGAGCAGCAGGGCAATGGTCTGCAGGTTCAGCCCGCTTCCAACCAGATAGTGGACCAACATACATAGGTTTTTCCGCTTCAGACAGCTTTTCAAACCTGATTCAATCTTGGGCTCAACTCTCTTGATCTTGGCTTGCTCCAGCAACCCATCACAGATAACCGGGACATTATGCTGGTCTGCCAATAAGCGCAGGATGCTTACAGCTCCACTTCCACAGGTCTTTTGGAGCAGCAACTTCTGTGTGAGCCTAAGCAGCTTCAGACTACAGGTTTGTGAAAGATATTTCTGGAAAGTTGTCAGAGACATCTTTATCTCATGCTCTTTCACGAACTTGCGATGCATGTCCGTAACGGGTAGAAGGATATTCCTGGCCAAAAAATCCTCCAGCAGCGGTATGCAAGCTACCAGATCAACTTTCCGGCTGAGAAAAGCCAGGATATCAAAGCCGTGCTGCTCAAATTCTCGCCAGTAGTTATTGACGTTTCTGCGATCCGCATAACTAAATAACTGGGCAATAACCTGAAATGTACAAAGCCGGGATCCGTCTTTCCTCAATAGCAGCCTTAGAAACACCATAACAAACTTAAGATTGGCAACGGTATGCGGCAATCTGAACCTAATTGGAACCTTAATCGTCACTTCAATGTGATCGTTATCTGTGCTGAGACAGATATCCTGCTTTTTAGCGACATTTTTCTTCATTTTGGCACCTCAAATATGGCTTATTTTGGGTGCCATTATGGTGGACAAGTGATACTTGTAAAGACATAAATTGCATTATTTTACGATCACATTATGTCTCGTTTTCGGCTTCCTGAAATGCCCCCAAACAGCGTGTATTTGTCTTTGATACAAAAAAGCTGTCTTTGGGGTGATCGTGCCTCAGAATGCTTGTTGTCAATTCTGGATTTGATGTTTAGAAACACTGTTTCGCCCACTTTTCTTACACTGCTTTGTCGCAACTAACTGAAACTAATGACTGTCTTGGTGGACAGTCTCTGTGCCCTTCCGACAGATAAAACAACTATGGTTCTATTGGAATAGTATGTATGAGGGTTTCAGTTCAAATGAATGGTGTATCTATATGGGACATACAGC
>JALNYB010000152.1 GCA_023230065.1 Candidatus Methanomethylophilaceae archaeon | reverse complement strand
AAACGTGTACGATTTCATACAATGTCGTTCTTGTTTCTGTATCGTTCGATATCGGTTCTGCCGATGTGATTGTTCCAACATCGCAAACGATTGTTAGCGGATTATGTGCGATAATTCCTGCTCTGGCCGTTGAGGGTTATACGGTTGCATGGTATTCGGATTCTGAATTAACAACATCCTTTGATTTTACTTCTGTAATCATTGAAGACACTACGATCTATCTCGGTTTGACGGCTGTTGTATATACAGTGTCTTTTGATGTTGGAATTTCTGATTTAATAATTCCTGCATCGCAGACGATTGAAAGTGGTTCATGTGCTGCTATTCCTGATTTGACAGTTGATGGTTTCACTGTGAAATGGTATTCAGATCCGACACTCACCGCTGAATATGATTTTGCATCTTCGATCACAGCAGATACGACACTTTATCTCGGTTTGACGGCCGTTGTTGTTCCGGTAGATCCTGATCCTCAAACGGACGAGGGATTGACATCCGACGTCGACAGCATGCTCATTGCCGGTTTGATCCTTCTCATTATAGGGATCATAACACTCGTGTGCATGTTCGCGATAGGTTTCCCGCCAATTAACCCAATAGTCATCATAGTGGATCTCGCAGTCATTGCCGCAGGTGCGATATTGATCTTTTTCGGAGTATGATCTTATGAATTTCAGCATGAATATCATCAACAAAAACAATAATATGAAACTGTTCTGCTTGGCCATCATAGCCATGCTCGCAGTCGTCGGTACAGTTTATGTTGCCACCGAAGATTTAGATCAGAGCGATGCAGCGACATACACCTACAATTGGTATGTAGGAACTGTATACCAGGAAAATGTAGTATTGGTCACTACTTCTAACGCTTATATCGCATCGTGGATCGGTATAAACAATAATTACACCGGCGATCTTTCAATCAGACAATACGATTCTGGATCATTGACAAACGGTTTTACGCTTTATTCCATGTCGGGTGCGGCACCGACAACATCAGACATAGGAACATACACGCTGACTCTCCAATACAAAGTGTACCATACCGATACGAAAACTTACGACGATTATGTTTCGATCACAATCTCTATAACTATCAATGCGGCACCGGTTATCGATACTCCGACCACGCTTTATCTTTATTATAACGCGAATGGAGGAAGCGGTGCACCGGCAACACAATCAATAACATCAACCAGCACAGCCAAGACATTCACATTATCTTTGACTGTGCCTACTCGTGACGGCTACAATTGGGGTGGATGGAATATATCTTCATCAGGAGCATACACTCAATATTCTCCAGGCGGGTCTATTTCCATCTCATCAAATACCACTTTATATGCTGTGTGGCACCTAGATTCTTCAACGGTTACAACAGTAGAGTACACCTTCACATCAAATATCTCGCATTGTACATGTACGGTATCCAGCAATCTTTCGGTCCCTACTAATAACGGTTTATTCGGGGTTCATATAGTCGCTGATGAAGGTTATTCAGAACCCACAACGATAAGTGTTACGTTTGGAGGAACAGCCGTTACGACGGCATCGTATAGCTATGGAAATTACACATATTATGCTTTATTCTCGATTCAGCCAGGATACTGTACAGGAAATGTAATAATATCAGGATCCGCGCTTGAAGCCGAAGATTACTACACATACACACTTCTGTATAGTGCTAACGGCGGAAGCGGAACCATACCAGATCCGCAAACGGCAAGAGTCGCAAATCAATCGTACACATTCACCGTAGATACCGCGGCGACAATGGCGAAGATTGGATACAAATTCCTGGGATGGGGATTTACGAGCGAATCCACGACAGTAATGGATACCGTAACTTTAATGAATACCTCTTCTACCAAGATGATCTATGCCGTTTACGAAGCGATAAAGGTAACTTTCGATTCGCAGGGCGGATCCGATGTGGATCCGATCGTCGCCGAAACGGGAACGATCACAGAACCCGATGAACCTACTCGCGAAGGCTATACTTTTGCAGGCTGGTTCAAGGATGCAGGTTGTACAGAAGGAAATCAATTCGATTTCGCAACGATCATCACAGAGCCGATGACCCTCTACGCCTTGTGGTATAGAGCAACTGCACCGGTCGCATCGTTCACATACGTCATCGACGGTCTGCTTGTCATCTTCACAGACACATCCGTTGCTCCGGATTCGTGGCAATGGTCATTCGCAGACACGAAGACATCGATGTCGCAAAGCCCTGCACATACCTTCCCTACGACAGGATCCTATCTTGTCTCATTGACAGTCGGCAATTCATACAACGGAGGAACCACCGACACCTACACCGCGACCGTATTGATCACGGATGCCACCGTGAAATATGCAGTGATGTTCGATTCCAACGGAGGATCTAACATAGCATCCATCAGAGTGATCGAAGGACAGGCAGCAGTAAAACCAGCCGATCCGACACGTGACGGTTACAGCTTTTACGAATGGACCCTTGATTCGGCCGCATATGATTGGTCTACTCCTGTTACGGAGAGCATAACATTATCTGCTGAATGGATCGAAGGATCCAATCCTGTAATCCCTGATGATAATACCGATCTTTACATCACAATAGGTGCCGGTGTCATCGGAATATTGGGAATATTAGGTTTTGCCGTCTTTCATATCCCTGT
>JALNYB010000151.1 GCA_023230065.1 Candidatus Methanomethylophilaceae archaeon | reverse complement strand
GCGGGCGTAGGTATTGCGCTATATGCGAACAATGATAATAGCAGTAATGGAGTGACATATGACGGTAATGGAGGATCCAATGATGGAACAACATCATACACTTTCACTAACACCACGGTTATCGCCAATCTTTTCATTTACGATGATCATATTTTCACTGGATGGAATACCAAAGCGAATGGCAGCGGAACGTCCTATGTCGAAGGAAACGTAGTTTCTAGCGGAACAAAGCTATATGCTCAATGGACTGAAAATTATTTCACAGATATCGATGTCAGTGAATTAAGTCCTAGTTATTCACTTGATATATACGTTGGATCCACACAAGAACAACTGATAGTTAATGGTATTCCTTGTGTAAATATAGCGTATAGTTCTTCTGATCATTTATCTGTCGAAATTAATGGGGCATCTGATTGGGCAGTCGGCTATAATTGTTTGACATTCGACTATGGCAGCCATACATATAGTCTGGAGATCACAATGTCTAATGCGACATCACAGACGTATGTTATAACAAGCGAATATTTGGGCATGTCCTTCGAAGCCAGCGGTCAACAAGAACTGTTCGTCGTTTTATCGTTAACGAGTTAAAACCTTTATAATCCAATCGATTGCCATATAGAATTCATGAAGTCCTATTTTGAGGGTAGATGAACGGAAAACCAATGTGGCAATCGACTTTAATTTTATGATTTCACAAAACTTCTAATTTTAGTTAATACAGATTTAATTTTGTGTTATTGTATTCTACATTGAAGGAATTTTTTAGTTTTTCTTTTTATTAGAAAATTTATGGTGTCGGCCAAGTATGCCGATGTCATAGTATATACATAAAATCACATAAAACTTAAATTTCAGATAAGATTCGTTGATACCTATACTTTGTATTAGTGATTTGAGATGTGTTTATAATCAGACAACCGAGAAAGAATATTATTTTATTTCATCTTGGTAAACACACGACCTCGTATGATTTTAGATACAACCTGAGTTCGACAGATGATTTCGAAATCGTAAGAATTTGACACTTGAGCATCCGCTGATCACACATCATTTTCCATCATGTTTTTCGTGTCGTCATCGGTCTTCCCGGGGGGCTTTCAGCCCCCGCGAACACCCGAAACGACCACTATGTCCCTGAGAATGCGCGAATTGAGAGGCTCGAAGTTCGAATAAACGCGCCTCGTCGCCTGCTTGCGGTCGTGAACATAGGTAACTGTCAAATTCTGCAAAGAATCTATGATGAATCTCGTCGAACGCTTCCTCAATTCCGGCATCTCATACCGCACCATCGAGACGATCACCTGGGCTAGAAAACACAGCAAAAGGGTACCTTTCACGCTGTTCTCCGACCATACGCGCATCGGTTTCAGGTCGATATGGTTCTTCAGCGAGTCCATGAGCTTCTCCACCGTATCGCGTCTGCGGTAGATCGAGAACACATCCTTCGCTGTCAAATTCGAACTGCATTCGAGTTTGAAAAATCCTTCACGATTGTTCGATAGACGCTTGCGAACGTACTCGAAGCTGTCCACATCATTGGATAATAGCTTACCTTGGACGCCCACGTTCAGCGATATGAGCGGATTCCTCAACCGCTTCATGACCGTCTTGGATATGCGCAGCGTGCCGTCCTTCTTCCTGCGCATGACATCCTTCGCGTCCTCGACGCATCTCCACGAGCGGCCGTCCAAAGCGGCCATCTTGTCGCGATACAATTTCTCGGAATAGAACAGGTACACGGTCCTCCCGGACGATTCGAACGTCTTCCTCTGGCAGTAAACGCCGTCCTCATCGTCGACGCAGCACGCCTCATCCTTGTCGAAACGGGATATCCATGCGTCGTCGGTGACGTTCAGGCGCTTCCTGGTGATGTACCTCATGTTCTTTTCCGTGATCCTGTCCAGGACCTGCTTGGCATCCCCTCCTGCATCGAAAACGAACAATGAATCGTCGCGGAGGTCGCCGATGATCTCGTCGACGATCTTCACAAACTGCACCGAATCAGATGCGTTCCCGCGATCCACGGAAAGATCGATCGGTATGTTGATCGGATCGCGAAGCTCGGCGGCGCCGAAATTAACTTGTCTGAGATCCGGCCGTTTGTCCCTGGAATAACCGAAGTCGTACAATCCCGTCCCCTTCGCATACACCGCTACGGACGTCGTATCGATGTTCACGTCGGTATGCTCCAGATCGTACATCGAGAACAATCCCCTACGCAGATGCACCAGCACCTCCGGCATGATCTCCCCGCAGCGTTCCACCGCGCGGTTGATCATCCTATGGCTCACCTCTCCCCGGATTCCCAACTCGTTCCTGACCTCCGGGGACTCCAGCCATCTTCCGCATCCCTCCACGGAGAAGTTCTCCGTCAGCCGATATGAAATGATGGCACATACCAATGGAAAAAGCGGATGCCCCCTGTTCTTGGAATCGTTGAAGACGCGTTCCAATCCCAATTTTCCAAGATATTCCCTTACGCAGGCGATGGTGCCAATCGGTACTGATTTATTCTCGTTCGGCTCTAGGACGAATGTCCTGAGTCGAAAGTGGTTTTTTGTCACAACAGAACAGATTCGCTCGGGACACTTCTATTTTGCGTCCAGTCATCCGATGTCGATCGATCATTTGCATCAGGTCCTGTCGAGTTCAGGTTTGAAGGTATTTTA
>JALNYB010000150.1 GCA_023230065.1 Candidatus Methanomethylophilaceae archaeon | reverse complement strand
GAAACGGTCTTCAAAAGCTGATCGTCAACTAGATGTTCCAAGACATGCACGATCGTAACAGCATCAAAACTGTTATCCGGAAATGGCAATTCATTACAATCAGAAACAAGGAATTTTGCTTTATTTCCGAATGCTTTCATACAATATCCGATTGCAGAAGGGGAGAAATCTATACCGGTCACTTCTGCACCCATTTGTATCAATGCAACGGTGGTCTTTCCATTCCCGCATCCGATATCTAGAACCTTAGAACCCTGTTCGATATCAAAATTTCCAAGTTTTCCCACCCCTCTCCAAGGACGTTGATTTTCCTGATAGAACTGCTCCCAACGATCCTTCTGTTCCATTTCGTTTTCCTGGGGGGCATTCATCTAATTACCTAAGGGTAAAAAGCATTTCATAAATAATAAGACTCATATAACGAGAGATAGAGAGAAGGATTATGTTTTGGAATCCCAGGATCGAATGCATGCCAAAGGAAGACCTTCAGCAGCTCCAGTACAGAAGTTTGAAGAAATTGGTGAACAATCTATACAGTTTCAATCATTTTTATCACAACAAAATGATCGAACAGAAAGTTCATCCAGATGATATCACGTGCCTGGGAGATATAAGAAAATTGCCCTTCATGTACAAACAAGACCTGAGGGACAATTATCCAACTAAGATGTTCACAGTACCGAACAATGATATCGTTAGATACCATGTATCATCAGGAACAAGCGGAAAACCAACGCTTGTCGGATACACGCGTAACGATCTCGATTACTGGTCAGAGGCCTTGGCTAGATCCTTAACATCGATAGGCATCGGTGCTGAGGACACTATGCAGGTATCATACGGATACGGACTCTTCACGGGCGGACTCGGACTCCATTATGGAGCAGAGAAGGTCGGAGCATCCGTTCTTCCGGCAGGAACCGGCAATACGGAACGGCAGATCGAACTTATGCAGGATCTTAACGTTACTGCCATCGCCTGCACTCCTTCATATTTGGTCCACATCATCGATGTCGCGGCACAAATGGGCGTTGATATCAGAAAAGACACACATCTGAGAAAAGCCGTCCTTGGTGCAGAACCCTGGACGGAGAGCATGAGAAAACATATAGAGGATGCATCGGGAGTAAAAGCATACGATATCTACGGAACATCCGAACAAGCTGGACCTATGTTCTCAGAATGCGAAGAAAGAGATGGTATTCATATCGGAGCCGATATCGCATATGTAGAGATCATCGATCCTGAATCGGGAGAACCTTGTAACGAAGGCGACAAAGGAGAAATGGTCGTCACAATGCTCAAAAAAGAAGCAATGCCGATGATCAGATACCGTATCAAAGACATCACATCCTTGAACACAGAAACTTGTGCATGTGGAAGAACCTCTCCAAGGATCTCCAGGATCACAGGAAGAAGCGACGACATGCTCATAATCCGTGGAATAAATGTATTCCCATCACAGATAGAATACACTTTATTGCAGATACCTCAAGTAGGACATCAATATATGATCTACATCACCAGAGAGGGAGCGTTGGACAATATGATTCTCCAAGTAGAGATCAAACCAGAAGCCTTCAGCGATAAAGTAGACGACATGATCCGCCTCAGAGCTCATATTGAATCCGAACTTAAAAAATACCTTAACATCGCTGTCGCAGTGGAGTTAAAGGCACCCGGAGAACTACCTAGGTTCGATGGAAAAGCTAAGAGAGTAATTGATAAAAGGGTGTTTTAAATGGCAAATGACAACATAATCACACAGCTTTCGATATTCGTCAACAACGAACCGGGACGTCTCGCAGCAGTTGCAAGAATACTCAAAGATTGTGGTGTGAACATGAAAGCCTGCAATCTTGCAGAATCTACAGAATTCGGAATTCTCAGGGCTATCGTAGACGAGCCCGACAAAGCGTTCGAAAAGATCAAAGCAAAAGGAATAATCGTAAAAAAAACAGACATAATCGGAGTCGCCATTCACAATGTTCCCGGATCCCTTTTCGAAGCAGCTGACGTCCTCGGACATGCCAACATCAATATCGAATATGGATACGCTTATGCTAGTAAAGAGCGTGAAGGCCTCTTCATCCGGGTGGATGAACCCGAGAAAGCGATAGAGGCACTCAGCAAAGCAGGTATAAAACTCATAAAAGGGTCGGAAATCTAATGGGAAATCTTAACGTCGTTGTTGTAGGTGCAAAGGACCTTGCCGGAGAAATAGGTAAGAAGGGCACAGTTACAGATATGACCTTCTATGAATTAAAGAAGGGAAAAGACTCTGTAACACTTATAGAGCCATCGAAATATCCTGAAAAACTATCATCGTTATTCTATTCGGTTGCTATGTCAGAATTCGTGATAATAGCAGTAGACAAGATCGATTCACAACTTGGAGAGACCATTGTCATGATAGATCAATTCGGACTTAAAAACGGATGGATCATCCTCAGGAATTATATTCAACCTGAACAACTCAAACCCTTATTTGCAGGCACCTCATTAGAAAATTACAAGATAATCGAAGAAGATGCCGTGAAGATCCGCGAAGATCTTATAGAGATGGCGACAGCAGAGAACAGAGTAGCTGGAAATGGAACATGCGGATCATGTCCCATCGACAGTCATTTCAATGTCAAAGGTGTTGGAACCGTCGTTCTAGGCTCTGTAAGCGACGGATATTTC
>JALNYB010000149.1 GCA_023230065.1 Candidatus Methanomethylophilaceae archaeon | reverse complement strand
TCGGATCCATCCAGTGCATGAACGCCAAGGGAATGACCTATGTGGATGTCGGAACGCTCAGAAGCGGCGGCTCTCCGTTCACGGTCCGCGACAAGATACCGGTGAAGATCCTGATCGGCAGGGACGGCGTGAAGTACGCCATACCCATCAACCAGAAGACCGGGAAGGTACCCGATGAAGCGCTGTTCGCCAGATTCCTGAATGAGGCGGAGGGCGGAAGGAACGGCCGCGGGAGGAGCATCGTCATCGACATCAAGAAGCAGGCCGACACGGTGCATGTCCAGCCAAAGGACGGGTTCACGCCCGAAGGCCTTCTCGCGACCGGATGGTGGGCGCATCCCGGGGAATCAGATATCCTCGGAATAGACGATCCGTCTTCCAGCGTCTACGGCGTGCTGAAAGGCGCTTCCTCGAAGAGCGGCATGGAAGCAGGCAACAAGATCGCCATCCTGTCCCCGGAAGAGGAACGCATACGCAAGGTCCTGACCGACAACTTCACCGGATCCGAGCTGAGGAACGCGGTCAAAGACACGGGGGTGATGATCACCACCGGTTCATCGGGTCCCGGAGCGAGCGGATTCTACAGATACCGCCAGCCAGGCGTTGACTGTCCCCAGATCGTTCTTGAAAGGGACGCGGACGAGGATACGATCACTCATGAGTTCGTCCACCACCTCAGGTTCGCCGACGAGACCCGCGGCGATGTTGCGAGAACGCCGTATCCAGTGGACGAAGGCGGCAAGCTGGATGCAAGAATCTGGGGCACCTTGTCCAGGGACGAGCTGGCCTCACTGAAGAACATCGAAGAGGCCGCGACGGTTGCCGAAGCCACATCCAGGACCAGGAAGCCCGCGACGCTGCCGACCGGCTACTACCAGCGCATCGACGGTCACAGCCCGGCCAATACCGACAAGGAAGCGGTCATCGGCCTCTACACCCACGACCGCGACGTCCTGCTGAAAACAAAGAGGGGATCCGCACCAGTCAGAGGCAAGAGAGCGTCCAAGAGGGTCAACGACCGCTTCCTGGACACCAACATCTCCAAGCTGAAGATGGGCGGGACTCCGGCGAACAGATCCGTCAAGAAGAAGAGAGAGGACGGGACCATGCCCAAGGCGAAGACCACAACAGCCGCGAAACCTGTTGCAGCGAAACCGGCAGCATCCAAACCCAAGCCCACGGCTCCCAAGAAGTCCGGAGTGCAGACGACCATCGGCAAGAGGAAGGTAAGATGAAGCTCTACAAGCGCCGCGGGCAGGACAGATGGTCCGGATACCGGAACGAGGGCAGAAAAGGGATATCCGGATCTGCGGAGCTCATGCCTGACGGACGGTACCAGGTCAGATACTCCCTGAGCAACGGATACGGAGAGGGCATCAAAGGGACATTCGTCTCAACGAAGCTGAAGGACGCCGAGAACATGCTGGATTCCATCCTGGACAACAGTCTCAACGTCATCCAGTACAAGCAGATCGCACCAGAGGACGATATCAAGGACTGCTACGACCGGGACGGGGATATCTTCTGCCCCAACTGCATGGGATACTACTGGATCGGCGTCGGGAACAACATCCGCGAGTGCACCACCTGCGGATGCCGCTTCAACGCCGACGATGCGACCGTCTTCTACGATCAGTGGAATCACAGTGTCTTCGACAAATATCGCGATGAGACCGAGAACAGCCGTAAGAGGATCTTCTCGAAACGCGACTGGACCGTTGCCGAGGGCGGGTTCAGATATACTCCGGAGAACTTCGATTCCGGGTACTACAACAAGCTCATGAACTACGAGAATCCCAAGGATCGGAGCAGGATCCTGAGCTTCGATCTCAGAGGCAGGCTCTTCGGAAGGAGGCTCTGACATGTTCGGATTCAGGAAGAGGTCCAGAGCGAAGAAGAGGAAGATCTTCAGCCGCAACGTACCTCCCAAGGTATACTGTCCCGAATGCGGCATGGAGCTCAATGCCATCTGCATGAAGCACAACGGCGTGGATAACGGCGAGTACTACGAGAATTACCGGTGCGACGGCTGCGGATGCCGCTTTACAGCTGTCTACGACGGCGAGGACGACGGTTCCGATTATATCATCCAGGGCGTGGAGGTCTGCAACATGAAGATCTCCCGCAACGACCGCCCAGGGCTGAGTCCTGCAGTGACGTCGAAGAGCGATATCGCCGCTCTGAAGCGCCGGTATCCCAATCTCATGACCGACGAGGTCTGTCCGTTCTGCGATTCTGAGGTGGAGATCAAGGCCTACGGCCTCTCCAAATGCCCCGAGTGCAAGCACATCATCAAACCGTGCTCCATGTGCTCGTACGAGCAGCAGTACAACGGGTGCGGCGACTGCCCATACGGGGAGGACTGATCCGATGGCAAGGAAGAAGGAATGGCCGCAGGGTCTGGAGGCCTTCGTCACCACCGACGAAGGTTATCGCATCACCACCTCGTTCGTAGCAGGGAAGCGCAACCGCACGTACTTCAAGGTCGAATCCCCGGACGGACGCCTGATCCGCATGGGATCGTTCCCATCGAGTATACCCGAACCGTCGTTCTCCGATCTCGACAGGGCGTGGACAATGTCCGAGGACGACATGCGCCAGGACAGGGGCCAATGGATACGTAAGAACGGACAGTGGGTGCCGCCGTCACGCAATGAAGCGCCTATGAAGAGATACGCGATCTACCTCAACGACAATCCATACGATCCGATGTACTGCGATG
>JALNYB010000148.1 GCA_023230065.1 Candidatus Methanomethylophilaceae archaeon | reverse complement strand
TAACGACCTTCTTGGTAATGTTCTCAACGAATTCATATCCTGGTCTGGTTTTTGATACAATCAAGTATCCGGGACCATATCTGACCGCATTCTTATCCACTGTGAAATCGTTAACAATGCGGCATTTGTGATCAATGCCGTCGATTGAAACAGTATCACTATCCCAATATCCAGTAATCCTAAAGGTCATCCGAGGGCTGCTGGAGATCAGTTCCGCTTTGACTTGTGTACCGTTCTTGTATAGCACAGGATTGTCAGGAATTTAGGCGGAAAGTGGGGTTACTCCTATCTTCTTGTCATAATATTTGAAGAAACCCTGCTCTATCTCCTCAAATTTGAACTTGTAGGTATTTCCGTCGACCTTGAAATTCGAATCGTCGAGCCTTTTCCGCATCGCTTTACCGACACCAAAACTTATCTCTTCATCGAGGTCAATCTCGTTTTCGCGCAGAAACTCTACGTCTTCCGGATTCGAAACACTATACCATCCAAGATCGTCTTCGATCAATTCGATATCGAATTGAGGTGTGACCAGCCAGAGGTCAGTCTCCGCAGTCATTACGAATGTGTTCTTTCTCTCTTGACGTTCAATCTTGAACTGATCCTGCTTTTCTTTCAGCTTTATTATGACCGTTTGGAGGTATTTCTTGTAGAACTCCAGGGAATCTCTGTCGCTGATGCTGGTGAACATCTGGTCAGCATCCACTCCGGACCCCATGCACATAGTCGCGAACTGGAGTGACATACCCTCCTGTTTGGTCGCATCATCAGTCAAACGGATTTCCCCTTTCCTGTTTCAGGACGTAGGCACATTTGGCCTCAGGCAGCGGTTCAGGAGTTTCAGGACTTGCTGGAACGGCACGTCCTTTGGCCCATTCCCTGGTTTGAGAAATGACCTCTGACATGGTTCTGGACAAGGGAGTAGTTGCTCCGATCGAATCAAGTATGTCGCCAACTGTGATGTCCCTGTCTTCGCTGAATGCACGGTACATAGCATCCTTGATTGCTTCTTCGATTTCTGCTCCGGTGTAACCCAGAGACTTCTCTGCTATGGTTTCCACATCGTTTTCGGGAAGGCTTCTGTTCCTCTTGTTGAGGTGGATATTGATGATCTCGCAACGTTCTTTTTTGGTCGGTAGATCAACGAAGAAGATCTCATCCACACGTCCTTTCCTCAGGAGCTCGGGAGGCAGCAGAGAGATATTGTTAGCAGTCGCAACAACGAACACAGGTTTCTTCTTTTCCTGCATCCAGGTAAGGAACGTTCCCAGAACACGAGATGTCGTTCCGCCGTCAGTTGCACCGGAACTCTGCATACCAGACATTCCCTTCTCAATCTCATCAATCCACAGAACACAGGGGGCGATGGTCTCGGCGATATTGAGGGCAGCACGCATGTTGCTTTCAGACTGTCCGACGATTCCTCCGAATATGCGACCCATATCGAGCCTGAGTAGCGGCATCTGCCAGGTATTCGCTACGGCTTTGGCGGCAAGACTTTTTCCAGTTCCGGGAAGACCGAGCAACATAATTCCCCTCGGAGCATCCAAACCGAAATCGGCCGCCTCCTGGGAGAATGCCTTGTTACGCCTGTCTAGCCAATCTTTGAGATTGTCTAGACCTCCGATATCGGTCATCATCTGTTCGGGTTCGTAATATTCCAGGTTGCCTCTCTTGCTGATGACCTGTTTCTTCTCTGCCACGATGAGGGGTACTTCCTCAACGGTCAGACGCTTGCGTTTGACCGCTGCACATGAGAATGCAGACAATACCTCACCGGTTGTCAGACCGAGGGCGGCATCGATCAGACGCTTGTTATCATCGTAGTCTCTGGGTCCGATGTTGAAGGTATCTATGACCGATTTCACCAGAGTGCGGATCTCTTCTTCCTCGGGGAGAGGTAATTCCAGAACCTGGATCTCTTTTTCCAGTTCCGAGGGGATTTTCATCTCAGGCTGCAGAAGGATGAGTGTGTTGCTTCCGCTGCCAACGACAGACCTTTTGTAAATAGACCTCAGCATCGAGATCAATTCGGGTTGCCTGTCAATATCAAGGAATGGATGGAAATCCTCGAGAATCAATACTGTATCGTTTCTGTCCGGGTCCATAAACCATTCCAGAACCGCGGATGCGTCGTTATAACCCTCGTCAACAGTCTTTTCCTTGTTGTTTTTGTCCCATGTGCGAAGACCTTCGTAAAGATTCCAGACATAGGGGTTTTATCGCCATTTTTCAGTAATTTCTTGACCTCGGAATACACCCTCAGCGTCTCATAACTCACTATCTGAATGATTGGGGTTTTAGCCTCAATCAGCGTTCCCAGCCTATCGGAAAAATCACTCATCCAATTACCTCGTGACTGGAAGTAATCGTCGCGTATGTTATATGATAATTATTGCGTGCGCGTCTGTTTGGAGCACCCTGGGATAATGATTAGGAGATCACTTCCTCCATCATCCTCAGCACGAAATCGTTGGCATCCGCCCTCTCCGAATATCTGTTGTAGATCTGCATGAAGTACAGTCTGATTGATTCGTTCACGATCTGATCCCTGGTCGGGGAACTCCCATCGAGCAATCCGAATGCCGTCAGTATCTCCAGGCGCCTCCCGGTGTTCTTCACGTGGCAGACGACCTCCTCCCCGTCCAGTTCAGCTCTGGCTATGAATCTGTTGGGGCGTTCGATAAACTTCGCCCTTACCGTCTCCGGATACCTCATCTGATCCAGCCCAGGA
>JALNYB010000147.1 GCA_023230065.1 Candidatus Methanomethylophilaceae archaeon | reverse complement strand
GGCCCTGAACAATGTACCACAGTCAATGAGATCTTTGAAATGTATGAACTTCAAGGTAAGAAGGATACGCATCTCACAGAACAATAATATGGATGTTCCCGCGAAACCTTTAAAGTAGGGATTACAATGAGGAATTATGCAGACCTATACCGTCGAAAAAACCGATAAAACAATCACACTCGGTTTCAAAGATGTGAACCTTACACTTATATCACCCATGATCAAGGCGCTGAACGATGATAAGAACGTCAAGATCGTAAGGTTCATCGATCAGCATCCTGAACTCAAAGACAGAATGCTTTTTATTGAGGTCCATAAAGGCAAACCGGAAGCAGCAGTTGAAAAAGCTTCCAAAGCCGTTTCTGAATATTATTCCTCGATCAAAGAGTGAAAATGCAATATAGGGATTGTAAAACTGCAGAAGCAGATATCGGAATGCTCTATTACATGAGCGGAGCCGATGGAACCGGCGGTCGCCTTAAGACTGAACCAGAAGATTTCGTGGTCACTGAGATCTCCGATCATCCTGAGCCAAAAGAGAACGGGAAATACGTTATTGCAGAAGTCACTACCAGAAACTGGGAAACAAACAGACTTGTGAGACTGATGTCCAGGAGCCTCGGAGTATCGAGGGAGAAGATCGGTTTTGCAGGAACCAAAGATAAAAGAGCTATCACAACACAGCTCATGTCATTCGAAGTGCCCTTGGAACAAATGGACAAGATAAATCTTAAGGATATAGAGATCAAGAATGCTTATCTTGGAAGAAGATCCATTCAGATCGGCGACCTTATAGGGAATGCATTCAACATCCATGTCAAAGAATGCGATAAGAGCCAGGAAGAGATTCCGGCCATTTTAGAAGATGTTCTTAAAGACATTAAGAAAATAGGTGGATTCCCCAATTATTTCGGTGTACAAAGATTCGGCGTGATCCGTCCCATAACCCATAGAGTCGGAGAACTCATAGTACGTGGAGACCTTGAAGGTGCTGTGAGAAGCTATCTTTCATACCCTTCTGATTTCGAAGAGGAAGAGGTGCGCAATGCAAGAAACGAACTTGCAACAAGGAACGATTGGTCCGAACTTGTGAAGATCATGCCGGAACAGTTGTCATTCGAGAAGATGATGGTCTATCATCTCATCGATAACCCAGACGATTGGGCAGGAGCGATAGATCAACTCCCTAAGAACCTTCAGATGATGTTCGTCCACGCTTATCAGTCATACCTTTTCAACAAAATGCTCAGCGAGAGAATGAAACGCGGATTGCCACTCGATCTCCCTATCGCCGGAGATATCGTCATACCTCTCGATGCGAATAAGATACCTCTTCATGAGAATCCCATAATAGCCACAGATAAAAACATAGATCTTGTGACAAGACAGGTCCGTGCTGGAAGGGCGTTCGTCACCATAACCCTGTTCGGAAGCGATAGCGTACTTGCAGAAGGAGAGATGGGAGACATCGAGAAGAAGATCATAGAGGAAGAGAAGATCAAAGGCGAGGACTTCATAGTTCCTGGTCTGACACATTGCAGTTCCAAGGGAAGCAGAAGAGAGATCGTCTGTCCGATCAAGGATATATCATATCAGATGGAAGACGAAGGATACAGTATCTCATTCTCCCTGCCGAAAGGAAACTATGCAACATGCCTGATGAGAGAATTCATGAAATCGGATATGAACAGATATTGATCATTTGTTTTCTTTGATCAATTTCGCCTCATATACTCCGATATGAAGGTCCCTTACCAGTTCTTCTATTGATGAATCTAGTTTGGATTTCTCGGCGATCTTTCTGAGTTCAGGCGTATATGCATCACCATTTACCTTGGATTTCATTACCTTGTAGATATAAGCAACAAGCAATTTTGCCTCATCTGCATCTTTGGTCCCGCCTGCAACATATGCACATGGAATGGATATGATAGGATCTGTTGAAAGTCCCGTTACATTCCCTTTGACTATCGCATTCATTGATAGCTTTTCCATCCTGTTGAAATCAGAAGTTCCTATATGGATCTCTCCGTATTCTTTGATATCCGCAAGATAATCCAGAATCATCTTCGCAGTGGAAGGATCGAGATCCAATGCACTTACAAGATCAGGGTCGCTCAGAGGTGTCTTTGAAACGTATGCACGTCTCAGCAGACGTTCTGAATATCTCTTTATCGTATCAGGAACAATCTGATCGAATTTATTGGCAGAACTCTCAGTACGAGGATTTTTCACAGAACTGTTGACCTCTTTTTCAAATCCTGAATCCTTCATCGCATTGACGATTATGTTTTTGCTTTCCTGATCCTGATCTTTGCACATGAGGAACATCTTGTAAGTGTTTATCACTTCATTCTTATCCCCAACAGCAAAATATATCTGTGCTCTGACCGCCAGGGTCTTTGCTGAAGAATCCATTCTCATAAGAGTTTCGATGCTCTTTACCGCCGCAGAATTCTTCTTTAGCTTCAATTCTATTAACGCTTTCCGTCTGTAAGGATCTGGATCGTTCGTATCCTTTGAGATTGCTAATGTGAAACTTTCAAGGGCTGCATCATTCAAACCCATGATCTCCTGAAGTATGCCACATTTTGTATACAAGCCAGGTGTTAATTTTCCACACCCTAACGCGGATTCATAACATATCAGTGCTCCGCCGACATCTCCGATCTTATGTTTGAGGTCCCCATCCGCTTCCCACAGCTCGGCGATCCCTTTGTTCTTATTGATCATGTCTGATAGGAAT
>JALNYB010000030.1 GCA_023230065.1 Candidatus Methanomethylophilaceae archaeon | reverse complement strand
ATGATGATTCCAAGTATCCGGCACTTGTGACGACATCGGAATTAATGACGACCGGGGTCAACTGCAAGACCTGCAAACTGATCGTTATTGATAAGAATATCAATTCAATGACCGAGTTTAAGCAGATTATCGGGAGAGGGACACGTCTGTATCCAAAATATGGGAAGGAGTATTTTACGATCATGGATTTCCGGGATGCCAGCAGGTTGTTTGCCGATCCGGCGTTTGACGGAGAGCCGTTTTCCATTACCGAGGGAGATCATACGCCGAAAATCACTAAGACGTATCCTCCCGGTCCGCCGAGAGATAAGTACCGGGTGAACAATGTGGATGTTCAGATCGTTTCTGAACAGGTTCAGTATTACGGAGCAGATGGGCGTCTTACGACGGAGTCATTTACGGATTTTACGAGAAAGACTGTGCAGAGCAAGTTTGCGACGCTTGACGCGTTTTTGAAAACCTGGACTGCCCATGATAAGCGTGTGGTTATTTCTGAGGAGTTGGAGCTGGAGGGGGTATTTTTGGAGAAGCTGCGGGAGAAGGCGGGTCATCCTGAGATGGATGATTTTGATCTGATCTGTCACGTGGCGTTTGATGCAAAGCCTTTGACGAAGGGAGAGCGGGTGAAGAATGTGCAGAAGAAGGGCGTGTTGAATAAGTATTCCGGTCCGGCAAGGAGGGTTCTGGATATTCTTCTTGAGAAGTATATGAGTGAGGGTGATGTGGATATCGGTGATCTTCGGGTTTTGAGTCTGGCAGAGTTTATGCCCCTTGGGACTCCGCCCCAGATCGCACGGATGTTTGGCGGCCGGGATAAATTTGTGTCGGCTTTATTTGAATTGAAGTCAGAGTTGTACGCAGCAGAGGGATAGTTTTTGGCTTTAGGTACGTTTATTAAGGGTCTCCAGAATATTATGCGGAAGGATTCCGGGGTGGACGGGGATGCGCAGCGTCTTTCGCAGATCGCATGGATGTTGTTTTTGAAGGTGTATGATTCACGGGAAGAGGCATGGGAGTTTCTGGATCCGGCATACAAGTCGATCATTCCCGAACCATGCCGGTGGAGAAACTGGGCAGTTGATAAGAAGGACGGGAAGGCGATGACGGGAGATGATCTTCTTTTTTTCGTGAATACTGTATTGTTTCCCACTCTGAAAAAAATCGAGATCACGGAAAAAACGCCGATGAAGAAGGCGATCGTGAAGCTGGTGATGGAGGATATGTCCAATTATATGAAGGACGGGACGCTTCTTCGCCAGGTGGTGAATGAGATCGACAGTGTCGATTTCGGGGATTATAAGGAGCAGCACGCGTTTAATGAGATCTATGAGGCTCTGTTGAAGAGTCTGCAGTCTGCGGGGAATGCGGGGGAGTTTTACACGCCGCGTGCGGTTACGGATTTTATTATTCAGATGGTTTCTCCAAGACTTGGTGAGAAGGTTGCCGATTTTGCCTGCGGGACGGGGGGTTTTCTTGTTTCGAGTATAAAGGCTCTTGAGCCGCAGGTGAAGACGGTCGGTGACCGGGAAAAGCTTCAGTCGTCGATTTACGGGTGTGAGTGGAAGGCTCTGCCTCATCTTTTGTGCGTGACGAATCTTCTTTTGCACGGGCTGGATGAGCCGAATATTCTGCACGGTGATTCTTTGTCGAAGAACGTGCGTGAGTATGGAGATGAGGATAAGTTCGATGTTATCGTGATGAATCCTCCTTACGGCGGAAGTACAGCATCAAGTGTTCTTGGTAATTTCCCGGCTGATATGCAGACTGCAGAAACTGCTGATTTGTTTATGGTGCTGATTTTGTACCGGCTGAAGCAGATGGGTCGCGTGGGAGTTGTGCTTTCTGACGGGTTTATGTGCGGGACTGATGGGGCGGAGTACAATATTAAGGAGAAGTTGTTTGCGGAGTGTAATGTGCATACGATCATCCGGCTTCCTCACAGTGTGTTTGCCCCATACACGTCGATCACGACAAATCTTTTGTTCTTTGATAAGACGGGACCGACAAAGGAGACATGGTTCTACCGTCTGGATATGCCGGAGGGATACAAGAACTTCTCGAAGACCAAGCCGATGAAGCTGGAACATTTTGCTCCGGCGACATCATGGTGGAATGCCCGTGAGGAGATCATCGATACCGAGGGTTTCCCGAAGGCAAAGAGATATTCCATAGATGAATTGAAAGCAGGGAAATTTAATCTGGATCTCTGCGGGTTCCCGCATGAGGTTCTGGAGATTTTAGAGCCGAAGGAACTTTTAGCGAACTATCAAGCGAAGAAGGCAGAGGCTGATGAGAGGATCACAAACATTCTCTCAGAGATCGTTTCTGTGCTGGAGAAGAGATGAAAGCATCTGATCTGAAGGCTTCCATTCTCCAGCTGGCGGTTTCGGGAAAACTTGTTCTCCAGGATCCAAATGATGAGCCGGCTGGCGTTCTGCTGAAACGGATAAAGGATGAGCGTGAGGCTTTGCTCAAGGCGGGAAAAATCAAGAAGGGTAAGCCACTTGCAGAAATCTCCGAGGATGAGATTCCATTCTTAATTCCTGATAGTTGGGAGTGGGTAAGAATTGGTGAAATTTCCAATTATGGAAATAATGTGTCTTTAGACGCTTCAAAAATCATAGATTCTGACTGGATTTTAGAACTGGAAGATGTTGAGAAAGAAACAGGCAAAGTTCTTGAAATAATTACCAAATCTCAGCGTAATTCATTAAGTACAAAGCATCGTTTTGATGTTGGGGACGTTCTGTACAGTAAATTACGTCCATATTTAAATAAAGTTGTAGTTCCTGAGCAAAAAGGATATTGTACTTCAGAGATTCTTGTTTTAAACTTCGG
This sequence comes from Candidatus Methanomethylophilaceae archaeon, assembly GCA_023230065.1. Taxonomy (GTDB): domain Archaea; phylum Thermoplasmatota; class Thermoplasmata; order Methanomassiliicoccales; family Methanomethylophilaceae; genus JALNYB01. The sequence goes on along the minus strand of JALNYB010000030.1, from coordinate 9,991 downwards.
AAAATATGTCTATCCAAGATATGTGCAAGCATTTCTGATGTCTCCATATTTTGTGGGGTATGCAAACGAATGCTCTTCTGGCATGAATTTGCCAAGACTGGGAACCGAAGATGGGAGAAACGCAGTGTTTGCTCTCCCCCCCCTTTCAGAACAACACCGTATTGTCGCAAGAATAGAGGAACTCATGCCCCTCATTGAGGCTTACGGCAGAGAAGAGCAGAAACTTTCCGCACTTGAGGCGGGGTTTCCGGATGCTCTGCGTCAGTCGATCCTCCAGTATGCTGTCGAAGGGAAACTTGTTTCGCAAAAAGCCGAGGATGGCACGGCGGCTGAACTTCTTGCAAAAATCAAAAAAGAGCGTGATGGGCTTGTTAAAGCGGGGAAGATTAAGAAGGGTACGCCTCTCCCGCCAGTGAGTGAAGAAGAGAAGCCGTTTGAGATTCCGGCAAGCTGGGAGTGGGTGAGGTTGGGAGAAGTTTGTTTGAAGTTGACTGATGGTACACATCATTCCCCTCCAAATACACAAAATGGTGAGTACAAATATATATCTGCAAAAAATATTACTTCCAATGGAATTGATTTGTCTAATGTGACTTATATTAATAAATCTTTACATGATGAAATCTATGCTCGTTGTGATCCATGTTATGGTGATATATTATATATCAAAGATGGAGCTACGACAGGAGTAGTTACTATAAATAATCTTAGGGAGCCGTTCAGTTTATTATCGAGCGTTGCTCTCTTAAAAATCCCAAAAGAAATAAATGTAAAATATCTTGTTTATTTCATGCGGTCTCCCTATTTTTATGCTTATATTCGCAAAGAAATGTTTGGAACAGCAATTACGCGTGTAACTTTAGAAAAACTAAATAAAGCTCCGATTCTCCTGCCACCTCTTGCCGAACAACAACGTATCGTTGTCCGCGTAGATGAGCTGATGGGGCTTTGCGACCGGATTCCTAAAAAAGTGAAATGACAGAAAAGAAATTGCTGGAAGAAAGGGCGAAGTGGGTTAAACTTTTTTTTCGACTAAATTTTGAATCAGAAAACAATCTTCAACGACAGAAAGACGGAGAAAATCGCAGAATGGCTCGTCTTTCTAATAAATTGGGGTTTCTTTATAAATACAGACCTCCCTCCGGAATTCAGAAACTTATTGAGAGTCTGAAAGAGGGAACTGATCCAACCATTAAACTCAGTCAACCAAATGAATTTCATGAGTTTAATGACCATTTTGATACCTATATTGCTCCAGTATATCGCAATCTACCCGTGTTGAGAAAGGACATGGCAACACGGTTGGCCGCTCTTTCCTACAAATCAGGTTATCTGTCAATAGCAGATTGTGAAGAATGCAGACAAAAGTGTTTGGCAACATTATCTATCATTGATTTTGAAGAATGGCTTACAGCATTAGCAAAAATTAACATAGAATATCAGCCTGGAGTAACGGAGACAGTATCTCAGATTGTCAAGTTCGATATGCAAAAGTTTTCTGCTAAGCATACTGAGTATTGGAAATGCCAGATAAAACAATTGGGTATATCATGTTTTTGCGAAAAAAATGATATAAACTATATGTGGGAAAAATATTCAGAGAATCATACCGGGTTTTGTTTAGCGTATGATGTATCGGTATTTGATAATATACCTCATACCCCTACGAGAAAAATTTGTGGGATGATGCCAGTTCGGTATATGGCTGAGACCCCTGACCTAATTGAGCTTGAGACGAAATTCTCCAGTAGTCATTTTGATAAAAGCCAGACTTTAACTCCCTATGAAGATAGATCATTAGTCTGGAAAACTGTTCTGACAAAGACTCCGTGCTGGGAAAGGGAAATGGAGTGGAGACTGGTATCATTATTTACTCAACTACAGGATGATAATGTTCCAAAAGATGAAGATAGGTATGTTCCTTTACACCCAAGTTGCATATATCTTGGTAAAGATTTTGACGAAGTAAAAGAACAGGAAATACGAAACCTCGCAGGAAGTAACATTCTTGTAAAAAGAATGCGGTTGTCTCAGAATGGATCTAAATTGATTGCCGGGGATTGATGAACTGATAGCGATTTGCAACCGTCTCTCATCCATAACACCCTTTTTCAAAAAGTGTCTGTTCCCAGAATTCTTCCGGTCTTATGTCTGGAATGCCAAGAGTGAATTACGCATAATTACTGTTATAAGAATTGATATTGTATCTCTAAACTATTCCATTCATTAATTTGAAACAGAACTGTCAACTATCATCAAGCGATCAAGTCCATCTCGTGATCTCGTTTCTGCTTCGTCATGGTTGAACCATATACTGAGATCCAAGCATTCAGTAAATGCAGCCTTTGCAAGATCATTTTTCCTCATGAGTTCTAATATTTCCCCTTTAGTAAACAGAGCGGTACACAGACTCCGAGGTATTACATAATCACGACTTATTTTTTCCTTCTTTGTTACCAGCTCAAGTGCCAGCTGATAATCTCCAATTGACCGATAATATAGACTCTGTCTACCATATGTTATTTGCAACCCCTCTGTTATTCCGTATATCTCGCAGATGAGTTCCTGCTCTTTGTAATAATCCATGGCTTTTTCAGGCAGACCCATTTCAAAATAAACCAGACCAAGGTTTCCTATTCCCAGTTGATGACTGTAATGATTATCTATTTTTTTGCTGATGCAGATTTTTTCTTCTAATAATTTAATTGCCTGCAAATACTCTTTTTCTTTAAGCAAAATCAACGCTTGGTAATTGAGCGTAATCTGCAAGATATTTTCGTAAATTTCATTATCAGGATGGGATCTGGCAATCTTCTCTTCTTCTTTATAAAGTATCAGGGCTTTTTTCCGGGAACCTACTGGATCGTCTTTCTGCCGTGAGAGAATCCAGCCAATTTTTCCAAGAATCGTTGCATATGTAACCATATCGTTGGTCTTCTTGTAATGATCCCTAAGATGGGTAAATAACGGCATACATACATCTGCCTTGTCGCGTAATTCAAAGTATCGAGATAAATTTAGGACAAATTCAGGATTGTATGCATCTGGGTGGTCAAGGACATGCTGATATGCTGATTGGGCAGTGATTATTGGATTAGCTTTTGTCTCCAAAAAGGTCCAGTAATTACGTAGATCATAGCTGTTATATTCCCATAAGGCAAGAAAATATTCGGGATCAATCAGATAGTTTTTCAAATCCTCAAATCGTTCAGCCTTCATATATTGCCATGGAAGTTCCTCGAGTAGACGTTTATTCTCATGAATCTCATAAGATTTTCCCAACTCACTTGCATTTGGATGTATCTCATTTTCAAGAACATATTCGGAAAAATGGTCCGCAAGCCGAGAATGTGCCGCCCGTTTCAATTCATCAGTATCAAGATAGCGTTTACCTACAGCATTTCGAATGAAGTCATGAGAAAAATTAATCACTGCATCACGAGTCATGAGAGCACGTTCGGTTGAATAAAGCAAACGAGTAATCACAAGTTGTGGTAGTGGTCCCTCTTCATTTTGCATTATTTTACATATCTCAGCATTTGACAAACCCCGTCGAGATGCAAATATCGCACTGAAAATATCCCTGACAACAGATGGGCGTTTTTGATAGCCATAATCTATCTCCCAGCGTTCTAGGATAAGAGTATATAAATGAATGAGATCTTTAGCATTCAAATATTTATCCAAAAGATCTATTACTTGGTTGTGGTCACCGAAAATCCGGAGTTCTTCAAGCAATGAAAACAAATAAAGTGGGTTGGAAGAAGATGGATTTGAGATGATTTTCTCAATATTTTTTATGGGAAGCTTTTTGTTATAATGCTTAAGATATGCATTAATCACTTCGCGTTGTTCATCATCAGATAAAGGTTCGATATTGAGCGTCTTCCAGTTCCGATTGCGCAGGCGTAAATCGATCTCTCCTGAGGTAGTTGAAACAATGAGTGAGATGCCCGATGGAATTTTTTTTGGTAGCCATGAGAGGTTTCGGGCACCCACATCATCATCTAATTGATTCAGTGCATCAATCAGGAGTACCAACTTACCTTTTCTGCTAGCTTTACCGAGCCACACGACGAAATCACGTTTCAAAGTTCCGAAATCAGTGGGAATAACCCCATCAAGTTGGAAGATGCGTTTAATCTCATAAATGAGGTAATAGAGCATATATCCACAGTTTGTACTCTTGCTGGTGACGCCGATAAAATAACTGAGAATTACTACATCATTTGGTTTAGTCTCAGTTAGCCAATTTACCAAAAAAGAAGTTTTTCCAGAACCCGAATTGCCTGTAATTACTGTCGATATCCCCTCCGACAATACAGAATTAGACAAATATTTGTTATACTGGCGTTGTAAGAGGGGATAATACGTTAAATTCTTAACCTCTAAAAAATTATCCTGATCACGCCTTTCTTTATCAATTGGATCTAAATCTTCGTTTTCAGGAGCTACTTTATTAATAATTTCCAAAAAATCAGACATGACAAGAGCATCCAAATCCTCGGGTGTGACGTAGGTTTTTATTGAAATATAATCCGGATGTTTACTATATTCTTTTTGAATGAGCTTTTTTAGGTTGTGCAGCCTGTTTCGGTCATTACTTGAAATCGGAGTTATTCCTGAGATATCTTGTTCAGATCCAGTTTCAGTGAGTTTGAAATAAAATAAGGCATTTTTTTGGATTTGAGGGTTCTTTATTACTCCATAAATGATTTCCAGCGCAGTAATGGAACAGGAATCCCAGCATTCATTTAGCCATGGTTCTTCATTGCACAAATCTTCCGGCTTATGGGACAGGGTCGATCCATAATGTCCACCAATCATACATAAGAAATACGGCCGTGCTTTATCTATGGCATAAAAACATAGAGGCAAAATTTTCCCATCATTTGCTTCTTCTTCAGTAATCCCCCAACGGAGATCCAGTTCGCTGAGTGCGATCCCTCGATGGTCACAAATATCCTTTAATTTTTTGAATGTGTGTTTGATTAGGATATTTCTCTCATTTTGCATATCCTGAAATGTTGATGAGAGAAATACCGTTATTGATTTTGATTGTGCCCCTACCATACTAAAATAAATGCTATGGGAATATTTAGTATTATATCCCCCTTTTAACTAGTATTATGTGAGCTAATATTCATTACAAAGATGTGAATTAGTCGTAATTGAAACTATTTAGTCTGTTAAACGATGAAAACTATTTTTTACACAATCTCTTATATATGTTGATGACAATATTGAAGTATGGATCTAAATCATCTAAGCATCCTACTTACGTCTATAAAAGATGATAATAATAATAAAATATGGAATGAATGGCGTAAAAACAATCCAGATATCAGGGTTGATTTATCTGAGGCAAAGCTTGTTGGGCTTGATTTAACAAACATAAATTTTTCTGGTGCATTTCTCAAAAAAGTAAGATTGGACCATTCTAATCTTTCAAATTCTCATTTTCAGAAAGCAGATTTGGAGGGGGCGTTTATCAGTGGGGCTAATCTAAAAAATGCTCATCTTGAAGATGCCTATGTTGAAGAAGTACATCTTGAAAAATCTATATTAGATGGCGCGGTTTTAGATAGAGCACGATTTAGAAAAAGCCATCTTGATGAGTGTAAATTGAATGGTGTTTCATGTAATCAATCTTATTTTTCTGGTGCATTTCTGGTCAATATTCAAGCAACAAGATCTATTTTTGATTATTGTTATTTTAAAAATGCACATTTAGAAGGTGCTGAGTTTGTTGATTCAAGTTTGATTGATGCGTATTTGGTTGAAGCTCAATTGTCAGGAACGAAATTTATCAAAAGCAATCTCTCTAGAGCCCACCTAGAACGGTCTCAAATGAATAACACTACATTTAAAGATTCAATTTTAGTTGGAGCTTTTTTTGAAGGGGCAAATTTTACTGACAGTCTGTTTCATTCAGTTTCATTAAACGGGGCTCATATGGAAAACTCTGTATTTAATCGTGCAAATTTCATCCAAGCTATTTTGAAAGATGCGCACATCGAAAATTCTACATTTACTGGTGGTAGATTTGATGAATCAAATTTTGATGATGCTCATTTAGAAGGAGCTGATTTGCAAAAAACAGATCTACGTAATGTATCTTTGCGATGGACTGATTTAGCCCAAGCCAATCTTCAACAAGCAAATTTACAAGGAGCTAATGTGGAGGGTGCCGATTTTGAGCGAGCAAATTTGCGAAGAGCAAATTTACAGGAGGCAAATGGAGTAAAGACGCATTTTGAACATAGTCATCTAGAAGATGCTAAACTATGTAATGGAAATTTCTCTCTCTCATATTTTAATGACGCCCATCTTGATGGGGCTGATTTCCAAGATGCAAATTTAAACGAATCGGTGTTTGTTAATGCCGATTTGATAAATACTAATCTTACAAACGCAAATATGCAAAAATCAATTCTAAATTGTGCTCGGTTAATTGAAACGAATATTACTGGTGCCAATCTCCTAAATTGTTCTGTCTATGGTATTTCTGTCTGGAAATTAAATGGAATGCCAGTAAATCAGATGGAGATGATTGTAAGTAAAGAAGGTGATTCTATAATTACTGTTGATAATTTAGATGTAGCCCAGTTTATCTATCTAATTAATGAAAATGAAAATATTAGCCATGCGTTCGATTCAATATCTCAAAAAAGTGTATTAATATTAGGTAATTTTGATGAACAACGATTGAAAATATTAAATATAATGAAAAATTATCTTAGAGAGGATGATTACGTTCCCATTATATTTGATTTTAAAAAGCAAAAATTCAGAAAGGGTTTAGAAACAATCTTGGGATTAGCACATCTATCTAAATTTGTTGTTGCTGACATAACAAACCCTAGAACCGTTGGTTTAGAAATTACCAATATTGCCGATAAAATAAGAACTCTTCCTATTATTACCATAATGGAGGAAATAAATTCTACAAACTATGAGAAAAATATTGAAACAGATGGTATCATAGAACTCAGGGAAGTCAATCCACAAATATCACCTCTCTTATTATACAAGGAAGAAAAAGATTTACTTCAACAATTGGAACGATACATCATACATATTAGAGATCATGGTCATACTTGGTCTGATTTCCATTAATTTGAGGAATGAAAAATGAATTTTGATAAAATTATTATTGAAAGAATTACTGAAAAACAGATCCCCGAATCCAAGCAGGTTATCGCTAAGGCATTTTATGGAGACAATCTGTTTGGATACTTTTTCCCAAATAATTCTCATAGGTTAGATTATATTGAACATTATTTTGAGAATATGTTAAATTTTTGTGTTAAAAATGGAGTTGTTAATTCTATACATCCCGGGGGGATAGGTTATGCATTATGGCTTCCTTCAAAAGTAATATATGAAAATACCCTCCAAAAATCATCTGAGTTAGAATGTGTGGAATATGACCCTCAACTTCCGATTAAATCTGTAGAACTGATTCATGCATATAATAAATATATTGATGCCTTACATACTTTAAATGCTCCCAACCCTCACTGCTATTTAGATTTAATTGCAGTGAATCCTATACATCAAGGAAAAGGTTATGCTACTGCATTACTGAATAAAACTCTGCTACAACTCGATGATTTGGGCATACCATCCTATTTAGTTACGCAAAATGTAAAAAATGTTTCACTATATAAACATTTTAATTTTAAAATTATTTCGCACTCATTAATTCCAGGAACCGATATTCCCCACTGGGAAATGAGCCGATTGTAATACTTGAAAATATCTATTAACTCCATTATTTTTTAGTATTGTGATATCTATATCCTCCTGTCACCAAACTGAAAAATTATGGGGTTAATAGATATCTTCAAGTATTTTTATGTGGGAGTTTCACTTTTAACTCCCGTTTTTTTATTATCGTATGATACCCGAGTGTTCCATCATATCCACTAATAATATCTGGAATATGCTTAACAAGTTCAATATCATAATTTACAAAACTCGTCCTGAGTTCGGTATCCATTTGAACGAGTGTATCCCAATCAGTAATACAGCCATGCAGACGCAGAAGTTTATCCTGAGTTTTCACCGATTGGACATTGCCCGCAGCAAGGGCTTTTTCATTCTCCGGCAGTCTTTTGATCGCCTCATAATCCCAAGGTAAGAACCCCTCAACAAGGGTAAACGTATTCCAGCGTTCATGTTCAATTTTCGCATACTCCAAAATCTCCTCATCAGATATCTGGTAATCAGAGACAGCATCATCTGATGGATGATGCTCTATGCTGTATCCTTGCAGCCATAACGAATACTTGAGATAAATTGCATGCGCACGTGATGAGCGTTTTTTCTGAAGCGGTAACTTGTTCCAGAGAGAATTACATGTTTTTAAAGAAGTGTCAGTTGACTTTCCTATATTCTCCAGATACGTATTTTCATAAATCATATTGATGCATTTAGCATATTTTCCCCAAATGTTTCCATTAAGTTTTTCATACTTAAACATCCGAAGAGAACTCCCAAAGGGGAATATTTTCACAGATGTATCCTTACTATCCTCTTTCGCTTTGAGCATCAGGGAATATTTTTGATCATTCCGAATTGCAATGGAAATATCTGCATACCACTGGTATCTTAGATACAACGCTCTGAGATCCAGTGCAGTTTTTATATTTATTTCATCATCATCCGTCACAACAACAATATAATTGAATCTACCCTTTTGTTCCTCGATCAACGAAAGGAGAGAACTCGTTTCAGCATTAATATCCTGCGGATAGAAAGATACATGATAATCTTCCAAAGAGATACCTGGACAGTCCCGGGTAAATCGACCCTGCGAGAGTTTAATATCTTTATCGACAATCGTTACGTCAAAGGAATACTTCCCTCCCGACCTGCTGCACCACAGAGAGTTTTTCAGAACTTCCAACCCAAGTTCTGCTCCTCCAATTATTAACATTGAAACATTATCTCCATGATCGAGAACAGAATATAATGGATTGTTGAAAAGAAGATCAAATGTCATACCTCTTTGTTCATTCACTTGGAGCAGGTTGATATTCTTGGTCTTGAGTTCCTCCGTCTTTTTATCCAGGAGATATTCACTTTCTTTCTCATCAGAAAGGACACAAATCATAACAGTTGTCCGTTCTTTATACTTCTCCATCAGATATAAGCCGGTATCGATATTCTCGTCTTCATTAGCTGAAAATAGGTAGTAGTGTGTTTTCTCTTTATCTGCTGGCCTGATTTGAAGAATTTCCTTATCGATAACGTAAAATCCCTCTTTTTGAGCTTTAGTATATAATGGATGTGTATGACGTACATCACGGTTCATACCACAGAAAATGTACATCCCAGTTTTAAACCGATCATCTTTTTTCATAGATGATGCAAGAGAGAATGATTTCTCATTCAGTTCGCTGAAGACATATCTTTTTTTTGAACGGTCAAAGTGTATCTTTGCATATGTAATATAATCACCAACAAGAGAGAGGATCACTGTGGCGGTACATAAGGGAGCCAGAAGGAAGATTCCTGTTAATAATAGTCCATAGAATATAGTTAAAATGATATCATTTTGAGCTTGGATGATTTCGTAAAATGTTTCATAACTGGTTGAGAGAAAAAACATTTTCAGTATAGCAAATATTGATAAAAAAACACTGCTAAATCCATCTTGGCCTTGTGTAATATATAATGGAAGGATGATGACAAAACCTGAGAATACAACACCAAGTATGATAATCGTTTTATACCATTTTTTCTCTTTATGATGGTAGTAGATGAAAAATCCAAAGTAAGCAAGTAGTATCAGGATGGCTGTAACCATCATTACTATAAAAATTGGAGAATTACTCATAGTACACAGACCCTATAAAAGATAAAATGAATTTACGTTAATATAAATCCACCTATCACCTCGTTGCTAAGGTAAATTAACTTTCAGATCTTTTGACGTTGAAATGTAATTTAAAGCCCGTGTAAATTGTATTAATTTGTCCCT
>JALNYB010000029.1 GCA_023230065.1 Candidatus Methanomethylophilaceae archaeon | reverse complement strand
TATCTATACAACGGAGAGATCTTAATAGATGCTATATGTTATGGCAATAAGACATCAGATATTGGATGGTCTGGAGAGTCTATTCCGTTATCTGCTAAAAAATATTTTTTAAGAACGAATATATCAGATACTGACACGTCTTCGGATTGGATATTAACAAAAGCAGGATTCACGAATCTTAATAAAGGATCATACAGTGTTTTCAATTCGACAATTACACCGTTCACCTTTCCTGAATCCAACGGAGAACCTATCTACAAGGCCTTTGAGAACGCAGAGAATGAAATCTTGATATCCATATATCAATTGACAAGCCCTAACCTATTAGCACTTCTCTGCAACTTGGAAAAGAAAACAGGAACGGAACACGTAGATGTAACAATAACATTAGAAGGAGATGTTCTCGGTTATGATATGAGCACAGAACTTTCTCTTATGAGATCTCTCGTGGATGTTGGTGGAGAAGTAAGACTCATAAACGATCCTCTATCTGGAAATTATGAAAGATATTCTTTTTTTCATAACAAATATGCGATAATAGACGGAAAGACTGTGATAATAACATCAGAAAACTGGACCAAAAACAACATGAGTTACGCAACATCTAACAGAGGCTGGGGAGCTGTTATAGAAAGTGCAGAAATGGCAGAATATATGAGATCTGTCTTCGATAATGACAGAAACAAAGAATATGGTGATGTTTGGGACCTTACAGAATACTATCCTGATCTGAAACCTTACGAGGGAGATCTGATCTATGAAGCGCCATCGTATACATACAAGACGACAGAATATACTGCAAACGTAACTCCTATCGTATCTCCTGATAATTCGTATGATGCACTTCAACATTTTATATATGATGCAGAACAAAGAATTTATTCAGAACAATTGGATCTTGGAAGTTCGTATTCTAACATAACAGAAGATTCTCCCGTATATTGGATGGCATCTGCTGCGAAAAAGGGCATTGATACAAGATTTATTTTAGATGCATCCATATCAGACGATGATCATACAGAGATTGTTAATTTGATAAACACGACCACTGAAGTAAAAGCGATCACAATATCAGGCGGTAATGGTTTTACAACAACACATAATAAAGGAGTGATCGTAGATGATATGGTCTGGTTGGGTTCTGTTAATTGGACAGAAACATCATTCATGAGTAACCGTGAAACAGCAGTGATCATCGATTCCGAAGAGATCGCAGAATACTTTGAAGAATATTTTTTAGATGACTGGGGAATAAACAAACACACAGTGGAAACGGAGGGGTTAAAAATAACTGCTGGCTGTGAAAAAATAACAACAAATTCGATAGTCACCTTTTCCGCTGTCGGTCCTGAAGGATATGCATACTCCTGGGACATTTACAGCGACGGCAATACAAGGATATCGACGATACCTATGATCGTCTGCACCGATCTTACTGCAGGCTTTCATAAACTGACCGTAAGGCTCGAAGGTACCCAGATCTCAGAAGAATACACATATGAGGTTATTCTAAGCAAAAATAACAATACCGATCCAGATCTTCCTGTTGATTTAAATACATTATTACTCTCTGTCGGATTAATTACAGCAGGCGGTATAACCGTTGCACTAAAAGGAAGATATAATAACAAGAAACGCTGAATGAGTGACGATGATAGTCAGACAGATGAGACTCGAAGACAAGGGCCCCGCATACCGGATCACGTGTGCCTCTCTTGATGAGTATTACGCTCCTGAAGTCTTCAGTTATTTTATGATGCAATGGCCGAAAGGACAATTGGTCGCATGCGACTACACAGGAAAAGTCGTGGGATATATCCTCGGTTCCCTCCTTGAAGGTAGGTCCATGGTCCCTCTATTCGCTGTTGATGAGCCCATGAGGGGCAAAGGTGTCGGAGATCAACTTCTCAAAGAATTCAAACTGAGATCTATAATCGATGGACGTCCGCTCATTCAGTTGGAAGTAAGGGCTAAAAATCTCGATTCTCTCAACTTCTATAAGAAAAGAGGATTCGTAGAAGTGGAATACATGCCTGATTTCTACGTGGATCACGGTGATGCCATCAGATTGATCTGCACAGCGTACGTTAACTCATGATTTTTTATCTTCAACAGATTCGAGGAATACGTGCATATCGAATCTGCCGCGCTCCATTGCCTTCTCATCTCTAAGATATTCCAATTCCCTCTGTCCGCCACCGATGACCTCTGATATTGTGCAAATGACTTGAAGGATATCTGCCAACTCTTCCAGATTCTTCTCCTTTTTGTATTCCTCGACCTCCTCCAAAAGTTTGTCGTTCAGAGCATCCAAGAATTCTTTGTCATCCAATAATCTGAAATTCGGCGTTGCACCGGTTTCACCGATTATGCCGGGTATCTTATCGCGAACGAGTTTGTTCACTTGTTTTACTGCCATAAGGACCATATCAAAATAGATATTTGAAAAAGGTTTGCATTAAAAAGTTCACTGAAACATTTGGTCGCCTATATGCTCATTCTCAAAATAATACTCTGATTTCTCATTCTGAGCTTTCGAGATATCCTTTGAAACGCCTTTCTGATAAGAACCATATTTTTCTTTGATCTGTTCTTCAACAGGTCTTGATCTTCTGCGAGCCTCTATGATATGCTCTGCGGTGATCATCTTTGCTCCTTCCATGACAGCAACATCTCCGGCAGCCCTTATGAGTCCACCCATCTCTCTCAATCTTAAGGTGAGCGAATTCGGCTGATTATCTGCCTTTGCACGCTTCTTTCCCTCTTCGATTATAGCTTCGACAGACTCGATATTGGCAGGAGGTATGTGTCCGTCCATCTGAATTTCCTGAGCCACGAATTGTGCATATTTCGCACGATTATGAGGTGTGTCTGGCATCGCAACGTCTACGAGTACTTCGTATCCGCATCCGATGATCCTCGACCTCAATGGCGAAAGAATATTTTCCAAATCCTGAATATTGCACGCCGCGACGAGAATGAAATCACAGGGAACATTTTCCACCTTTACACTTGCACCCGCAGACTGAGAATTGCGTCCTGCAATGGGAAATTTCTTCTCCTGCATCGCAGTAAGGATGAATCTCTGAAGATTTCCTAAATGGGAAATCTCATCGATGAACAACACTCCTTCATGTGCCTCATGAATAGAACCTGCAACGACCCTCTCATATGAGGGTGTACCGAGTTTATCGTGTCCACCATATGGATCGTGTTTAACATCTCCTAGAAGTTCTGTTTCCGAAGCTCCAGTGGCTAAGATGAACGGGTCCCTGTTTAGTTTAACAAGCACTTTCTGATTCGACTTTTTATTCAATTGACTTCTCTTCTGAAGGGATTTGCTATCCAACATCCTTATCTTATCTCCGGCACGCTCGAACACCACTGTCTCTTCAGTACCGTCAGCAAGGATACGGGTCGTATGGACCTTGTCCTTTCCTACAACCATTTGAGGCATGGCGGATTCGAGAAGACCTCCTATGAGATCGCCGAATGGATTCGTGTTGGCAACACCTTCGATCTTACTCTTCTGACATGAAGGGCATACTATCTCGGTGGGCGAAGAAAAGGTCTTACAATTCTTACACAGATATCCCAGACGCTCGGCTACGTTTGTAGGGGCGTTCTCTGGATCCATCAATTTACCGACAGATTCTGCACGGATGCTTTCCTCATCTAAGACCTGTTGCTCATCAAGAACCTCTAAGAATGGCCTTTCGGTGTTCTCGGGATTCTTTACTACCCTTATCTCGTGCTTGGGCTTCGGAAGGTTCATTGACAAAGCGCGTGCTATCATCGACTTTCCTGTTCCCGGGGGACCTACAAGAAGAAGATGCCTCCGTTGAATAGCGGCGATCTTTGCCAATTTGATGGCTTCTTCCTGCCCCAAGACCCTATCGAGAGGGTCCAGAGGGATCAAGATGTCGGCTGTACTCTTCAGACCTTTGAGGTCATCCCATGTTTCAACAGCTTTTTTCTTGGTCATTTTGAATCACACTTTCAATAAAGGTTTTCTTTGGTCCAGATAGTTATATCTGCAGGCATCTTTGTAATGTTTCCTTTACGAGTGCCGACAACTGTCCTTATCCCTTTCTCAGATGATACGTCCATAATCCTCTGTGAAATGACACCGTCGAAAACGATAGCTACTACACCTTCGGAATCCTCTTTCAAGGAATTTACAAGGCTTTTTACTGCTACATCTCTTATAATGCTGTTATCTGCGGACAAGAGTTTTGCATTGTGTGTTGAAGACATGTCCAAAAGCATATCTCTGAAAGCTATCTGCTCTTCAGATAATGTCTTTGTATTCCTGTCTTTCTTTCCACGAAGTGTCCTTGAGGATTTGTCTTCAGAAGATTTATCTGTGCGCTCTCTCCTTGGTTTGAGCTCTTTGACAACTACCTCAACAGGCTGTTCTTCTATTACAGATTCTACAACAGGTTCTGCAACAGGTTCTAAAATCTGTTCCTCGACTGCTACAGGTTCTACAACAGGCTCTTTCTCAACGAATACCTTTTTCTTGAATCTATCTGCATTCTCAGAACTGAAACGGTTCTTGGGCCTTTCTTCAGAATCTGAATCTCTGATTCTGATCTCTCTCTTAGGCCTGTCTGACCTATCCGATCTTTCGGACCTATCTGTCCTGTCGCTCCTATCGTTCCTATTATCCCTGCGCTCATGACGGTCCTCGCGCTCACGCCTGTCATCATGCTCTCTCTTGGGTTTCTCTTCGAAATCACGACGAGGTTGCTCTAATGGAACAGCTTCAGAATCTCCGCTGAGTTCTTTCTCCTCAGTGACCATCCCATTCATTTCCATGTATTGATCTCCGGGTACTTTGTTACGGAGACATTTAACGAGCTGTTTAGAAGTGAGTTCTTCTACTTCATGCGCACGTGGTGCACGAGCAACGAAGTCGATCTCTGAGGTCTGGAAAAGTTCTCTTAATATTAGTTCTCCTCCTCTGTCACCGTCAACAAATGCAGTTGAGACCCTTTCCCTTGAAAGATCCTGAACTGTCTTCGGAATGTTTGTACCCTCAACCGCAATACCGTTCTTGATACCTGCTCTGAGCAGATTGAGAACATCTGATCTGCCTTCTACGATTATTATGGACTCGGAGTCTTTGACTGCAGGTCCTGCCGGGCATCTGTCCTTTCCATAGGATGTTATCTCCTCGACCTGGATACTCTGCCTGATACTTTGCGTAAGATTGGAACTTGTTCCTTTCGACTGAGCAATAAGATTTACAAGAAGCTCCTTTGCCCTCTCAACAACCTTCTCTCTCTTTGTTATCCTTACATCTTCGATACCGAGGATACGAATTCCTGCTTTGCATGGACCGACACGGTCAATAGTCTCTAATGCTGATGCGAGAATTACTGTTTCGACCTGGTCGAGACTTGAAGCCATGTAAATTATTCCTTCGGACTTTCCGCCCTTGGAAACGATCTCGACCTCGATTCTACCGATCCTTCCGGATTTCTGGAGATCTCTCAGATCGAGGTCATCTCCCAAAAGTCCTTCGGTTTGTCCGAAAATTGCCCCTACGACATCGGGTTTCTCCACGACACCGTCGGCTGTGATCTTCGCTTTGATCATGTATTTAGTTGCGTTTGGATCTATATTCATTAATGTGCCCTCCGTGGGGTTGGAGGAAAAAAACCATTCTGCCTGCTCTGCTGTAATGCTGCCCCGGAAAATATTGATCCTCAATTGGCATACTCGCTCTGTTTTACCCATCTTTTTAACCGTTTTTGAGTGTGAGCCAGTCAGGTCGCTCCTGTGATGGCACGGTATTATGACTTCTTCGCTTTCTAACGAAGGAATTATTGTGATAGTGAATCAGTGAACAGGGGAATTGCTATTCTCCCTTGCAACCTGTATTTGATAATCTATTTAAAAGGTTTGGGTGGAGTTTATAATTCCAACACACTCGTGCAGCCCTCATCCAACATTATATCCTTTGTTTCCCTGTCACAGGTGAAAAACAATATCTGCATATCTTCGGACATCTTCAAGAGTGCTTTGCATGCACCCCTCTTCCTATCTGAATCAAACATCAAAAGAACATCGTCCAACATTATTGGCAACCTTTCTTCAGATGACAACTCCTTTGCTACTGCCATCTTCAATGAAAGACGTATCTGATCTCCGAGACCAGAACTCCACTGGTTTTCAGTCTTCATTGTATCATTGGATATTACGGAGATCCCTGTATTACGTGGATCACTATCCAAACTATATCTTCCACATGTCATCAAATCGATATATGTGTTAGCCGTCTTTACAACATCTGGCTGAACTGTATCGTATATCTCTTTACATGCAATATCCGTGATTGCGGATGCCAATGACAAAGTTCCCCACCTTTTAACCAATTCGCGTAACTCAGACCTTGATGACGCACGTGCATTCATCAACCCTTCTATGTATTCATCATCCATGATAGCTTTCATCTCAGACTTCAATTCACCATAATGCTTATTCATCATATCGAGTCTCTCGGTGACATCTTCAAGAACAGGTATCTCTTCGAAACCCTTCGCATTCATATCATATCCCGATGATTTTATGCTGTCCTCAAGAACATAGATCTTACGATCGAGATCTGATCTCTTCACACTTTGTTTATAGAGAATCAAGAATCTTTCTTCTGTTCCAAATTTAGATATGAATAATCTAAAATTCATCTCAGATTCTTTCAATTCGTGGTTCACATCAGACCGTTCATCCGCAATCTTTTTGACCATAATGCTTTTTGACACCAGATCAGATAACAATATGATATCTGTTCTGAATGAAGACCTTGGTATATTAACGGCATCTGCTACGTAATTCAATTCCTTTGACATCTCTGACAACTTTGAATTGATCTTCTCCAAATCCTTCATCTTTGTATCTATAGATTCATTGTAATTTCTAAGATTGACAATATCTAGATCGACTAAACCCGCATCCTTATGAACTTTCTTTGTTGTATTGTTGTTCCTAAACAACAGAATGACACCTGAGAGCAGAGGGATCAAACCTATCATCAATATGTACAAACTTGTAAAGATCCCGGCAGCTAACAACACAATGCCTGCTAACATGAGTGTAAACGACAACGGAAATCTCTTGACAGAATAGTTTGTAGAAGGTGCACGGATAGCGACCTTGCCATCAAACATATCCTTTGTAATTCCCAACTCAGACATGTTCCTATTCAATGTCCTGGTCTCTCTTTCGATCTCCATCTCAAAATCATTCTTCTGATTGGACAATTCAGAATAGAGGCCAATCTTATCTTTGAGGGCTTCGATCCGATCCTTATTTTGGAGTATAGCATCTTTATCATAGTCGTTGAGTGGCACGGATGCAACTGATAATCTACTGTTTACTCTTTTACATACCTCAATCTTAGTCTCAATATCTGCTTTCAGACGGTCGTACTGTTCCTTATCTCCTTCGTGAATGATCTCAGAATCAACCAACAGTTTCCTGGTTTCTCTCAGACCTTCGAGAGTGGTGATATTATTTACCTGAGAATTACGAAGATTTGTTACAGCCCTTAATTCTGCATTTACAAGCTCCTTTTTCTTCAGATCGCCTATCTGCACCTCTAATTCGCTGAGTTCGATGTACAATTCAGAATATCTATTTCCTATAACTGTAGAATTCGCGATATTAACATTAATGCGTTCGATCTCAGAGATCTTGCTTCCGATCTTCGTTGTCTCAGTCATCCTGGTGGTCGTCATCAAAAGAGAACTTTCTTTATCAATATCTTCTATGACTGACGGAAGATTCTCTCCGCCTGGAATAGTCAGAAAACGGTTTTTTATATCTCCTGACGAAACTATTTCCAGATCCCTGAGATCGTCGGGATTCATGGCGAATATGCTACGATAGGTCACAGCATCGATGTGTGTGATATCGGTAGGCAATTGTTTTCCGTCCTTCTCAAAAACGCTGGTCTTTCCATTTCTTACGATTGTAATATCAACAGCATCATCAAGATCTATTCTTATTTCGCCAGCATCAGTTTTATTATAAGCAGGATAGACCTTCCTTTGTTTTCCAGGAAATAACGTACTTCTGATGAATTCCATCAGAGTTGTTTTTCCAGTTTCGTTTTTACCATAGATGACTGTAAGACCGGGCGAAATATCACTGTATTTCTTATCCTTAAATATCCCGAAAGAATCTATCCTTACTGATCTTATCTTCATCTGGACGCCTCTGTTAGTTTCTCGATCAGAAGCATCTCAGCATCCTGTACCATAGAGCGAAGTTCCTCATCACTCATACTTTCGAATATGTATCTTATCTCTGCAGAAGCTCTGGTCAAACATATCTTATCGATCAAATCATTTCTGCCTAATCCTGACATTTTGTTAGATACTGCGACCATCTTTGATCTGAGATCGTTCATTTCTGAGATTTTACTCAGATCTGTAGCAGGCGAGGTAGACAATTCAACAGAAGATATGACACACCCCGTTACCTTGGAAATTTGATCTATAACGCCGTCTAATCCTAAACGGAGGACAGAATCCATATCTCCTTTACCTATTATGTAAATTGATAATATTGAATCATGTTTAGCTTTTCCAGATATGTCACTTATAAGCGCCTGCATATCCTTTCCAGATATGTCCGTCTCGATATCCTGCCACAATATTTCTTGCGTAGGAACAAATCTGGTCTCTGAAACCCTTCCATTAGAGACAGAAACAACATACGCTCCTTTATTTCCAGACTCCTTGGGATTCCTTCCTTGTATATTTCCAGGATATATTACAAAAGGGCGCTCATTCAATTCGGAACGTTTATGAATATGACCTAAAGCCCAATAATCCACGTTCTTATTGAGAAGATCGGATAATCTGCAAGGAGCATAATCACCATATTCCCGCGGAGTGTCCACACTGCAATGAAGCACACCTATCGTAAATTTATCATATGAACCGTAAAATGATGATGCGTAATTCTCAGCTGTATTCCTAGATTCGAAACTGCGTCCGATCAATTCTATCTGATTTCCATTGATATTTATTATCTGTTTTTCTGTTTCAGAAGAAGAAAAAATATGAACATTCTCTGGATAGGGGATGCTGTCCTCCCAAGACCTCTTGAAATCGTGGTTTCCTAATGAGATGTAACACTGTATCTTGACTTTCTCCAGAGCTCTGGCGAATCTATATCTTGTAGCAGGTGTCTCATTCTCTTCATCGAAGACATCTCCTGATATCACCATAAGATCCGCTTTTTCTAAGATGGCCAAATCTATTATCCTATCGAAAGAAGAAAAGATCGATTCTGTCATCCTCTTTCCTAATTTCGGATCCTTCTGTGAAACACCTGAAAATCTACTTCCCAGATGGAGGTCCGCACAATGAATAAATTTAAAATCTGCTCCCATCGCGACAAAAAGAATGTCTGAACATATAAACAAGATTGGGGGGTGACCGAAAGTACAAAATTTATATTTATCTACAATCCAGACGAAGAAAACATATGTTTGAAAAATAGATTCCATCTTGTTAACTGCTCCTTTGAATCAATGAACCATTAAACATACACAAGAATACTGTCCATTTTCCAAATACCTATGACAAATAGATAGAATATTAACCAAGAAATATTACGGCACATCGGAATACATATTGCAATATTTTTCAAAAAGATTCGATTATTTCAGATGCAATCTTGATAAGCCACACTTCCCATTTCTTTTTACATAATCTAATCGTATCCAACTTGTGTAAAATACTTAACAGCGAATTCCATTCCTTGTTTACCAAGGTGCGAACATATGGACAATATAACCAAAAAGGTCGAGGAAGAGATCAAAAAAGGATATATTGGTTCAAACCACGAATGTCCGTATCATCCGAGTCATTTCACAGGACAGGACTGCACCTTCTGCTACTGCCCATTCTATCCATGCAACGATAATCAGTTGGGCCAAATGATCATTTCCAGAAGAGAAAAAGAAATCTGGGCATGCACATACTGTCTTTTTATTCACAGACCTGAAGTAGCAAAATTCATAATGTCTGAGATCAACAGACTGGGAATAACAACATCTAAAGACCCGAGGATGCAGGATATATTCCTTGAAACAAAGAAAAGATTCTTCCATATAGGAAAAGCGTTAATGATTCTCGGAGCAACATCCGATGCTGGTAAATCAATCACAGTTGCAGCCATATGTCGTCTCCTTCATAGGCGTGGATATCTGGTCTCTCCCTTCAAATCTCAGAATATGAGCCTTAATTCGAAGGTCACCGCAAAAGGTTCTGAGATAGCAATGATACAAGTGCTGCAAAGCAAAGCGGCGGGACTGAAGAATCCAGATCACCATATGAATCCCATACTTCTAAAGCCTAAAGGAGACACTGTTTCCCAAGTAATGGTAGAAGGAGAACCTTTCGGAGATTATAACGTCGAGGATTACTATAATAAATTCGTTCCCGGACCCGGAAAAGAGATAGTCCGCAAGAACATAGACTTTCTGAAAGAACGTTATGATGTCGTTGTCATGGAGGGCGCAGGTTCTCCTGCAGAGATCAACATCTATGATCAAGACATCGCCAACATGCGTGCGGCAGAGATAGCTGACGCTAACTGCATATTGGTAGTAAATACAGAATGGGGAGGCTCTTTCGCATATGCTGTAGGAACTGTGGAACTGATTCCAGAAATTGACAGAAAAAGGATAAAAGGTATCATTCTGAACAATATCCGCGGAGATCCGAAGAAGATCGAAGACGGCGCAAGACTGCTTGAAAGCATCATCGGAATCCCAGTAATAGGAATAATCCCCCATATCAAGTTAGATCTTCCATCAGAAGATTCTGAAGCTTTTAGAGGAATGCACACGAAAGGTAATGGAAAAATAATCGTTTCCGTCATCAAGTTCCCCAGAATAGCTAATTTCACAGATCTAGATCCTCTATTCATGGAGGACACAACCGTAAAGTTCATAAGCAATCCAGAAGAACTCAAAGGTTCAGATGTTATTATACTCCCTGGGACCAAGAATACCATTGACGATCTTCTTTGGATGAGAGCCAATGGATTAGAAACGGCTATTTCGGAATTGAAAGGGAAAATTCCCATACTGGGTATCTGCGGAGGATACCAAATGATGGGAAAATATCTGAAGGACCCTGCGGGCATCGAAGGAAAAGTACCGCAAACATTGGAAGGGATGGGTTTCTTTGATAACATTACAGAATGGAACGAATACAAAAAAAAGGTCATTCAAGACAATGGCATAATGATAGAGACAGGAGAGCCCATCACTGGATATGAGATCCACATGGGTCTTTCTACAATCGTTGAAAAGCCACTTTTCGAAATAGATAGATACAGCTCAAAAGAAAATGAAGGTTCTGTGAGAGAGAAAGATCTGACCTTCGGAACGTATCTTCATGGGGTATTCGACAAACCCGCATTCAGGAAATATTTCCTTTCATTTGTAAAACACGATGGAAAATATGTTGAAATCAAAAACCCGAGAGATTACGACGAACTTCTAGAGGATAATATCAACATCCTCGCAGACGGATTTGAAAAAGGACTGAATATAGAAAAAATCATAGATATCGCGGGAGTGAAAAGATGAAAATAATATTCATCGGAACTTCATCCGGAGCAGGTAAAACGACGATTTCCGCATTATATTGCAGATATCTCTACAGAAAAGGCATAAAAGTCACACCATTCAAAGCATCCAATCTTTCTCTCAACTCATATGTCACAAAGAACGGGAAGGAAATCGGAATGGGTCAGGCATTCCAAGCGTGGGCATCCAACATCGAACCTACCGAAGATATGAATCCCGTCCTCCTGAAACCTTCAGGTAATAACACTATACAGCTCATCCTCAGAGGAGAGCCTTTCATGGACATATCCGAACAGAATCCCATAGATACCAAGATGGTAATGGAAAAAGTCTGCGAATCATTCGACAGATTATCAAAAGAATATGATGCAGTCGTATGCGAAGGCTCTGGTTCTCCTGTAGAACTCAATCTTATGGACAGAGACCTTGCCAATTTGAGAATGCTGAGAGAACGCTCCATACCGGCTATCCTTATAGGAGATATAGAGCGCGGAGGAGTATTCGCAGCTATCTACGGAACATGGCGTCTCATACCTGATAAACAGAAACATTTACTGAAAGGATTCATTATCAACAGATTCAGAGGAGATAGTTCTATTCTTAAAAGCGGAATAGAAAAAATTGAAAAATTAACAGGAATGAAATGCTTAGGTGTAATGCCTTATCTTAATCTTAAATTTCCAGAAGAGGACTCCATGTCAGATATAGGCGGAGAACTGAAAGGTTCCGATGTCAGATCGGCATTCATGAATAATCTTGATTGTCTAATAGAGGCAGCGACGGAAAACGGATTAGATCTTGACCACATCAACATGATAGCAAAAAATTAACCACCTGATGCCACTTTTATAGCCTTTATGATCATATTATCCATAATAGGTGTATCCATGGGCACAGGCACTCCATTAACCAGAAAAAGGAAAGCATCAGGAAATCTGTCCAAAGATGATATAGCAGACCCGATCGTACCTTCAGAAGGAACTTCGAACCTATCCTTCCCGATGAATATCACAGAGACCATGACCAATCATATATCATACAGTATTTCACGATTACTAAAAATTCTACGATATTAAACTGAAAAACACTCTCAGATAATTTATATATGAATCCCTTGGCGGTTCTGTGAAGACAGAATATAAGGTATGCATCGTTGTTTTGATGGCGATATTGAGCTCTACAATCCTTATTCCGGGATCTAATGCAGATGCCT
>JALNYB010000146.1 GCA_023230065.1 Candidatus Methanomethylophilaceae archaeon | reverse complement strand
CTTTTAATGTAACGGGAACAGCGAGTGAGAGTGTGGACTATGAGACAATCGGCACGAGTATAACGATAGCCGCGGGTCAAACCAGCGGAACAATACCGGTAGAGGTGATCGACGATTTATTGGTAGAAGGCAGCGAAGAAGTAACGCTGACGTTAACAGGAATCACCTCTGGCGATCCACAGATCAGCGTGGATACGAATAACGATGAGGCGAGCGTAACGATAGATGATAATGACAGCGCTTTGGTAAGCATAGCAGCAACTGATGCCAGTTCAGATGAAAGTGGCTCCGATAACGGGCAGTTCACTGTAAGTCTGGATCACCAGAGCAGCAGTGACACCGAAGTAAGCTACAGCATAAGCGGTTTGGCAGAAAATGGTGTTGACTATGTAACCTTAACAGGCAGTGTAATCATCCCTGCCAACAGCTCCAGCGCAGTAATAGATGTTACTGTACTGAGTGATGACTTGGTAGAAGGCAGCGAAGATGTAACGCTGACGTTAACAGGAATCACCTCTGGCGATCCACAGATCAGCGTGGATACGAATAACGATGAGGCGAGCGTAACGATTGAAGATGATGATGTTCCATCTATTACCTGTCCAATAGATATCTCGGAAGGGACAGATATTGGTCAATGTTATGGAACTGTAGATATACCTAATCAGGTTTATAACACAAATTGGCCTACTGCAATATTGTCTTGGGAGATGACAGGGGCTACAATTGATAATGGAATAGGACAAATAGGATCATATGAGTTTAATTCTGGAATAACACAGATATTGTACTTTGTTTATGATAATATTAGTGCTAATACCGCTTCGTGTACTTTTAATGTGACAATCACTGATGACGAAGATCCAACGATCACCTGTCCGGTAGATGTAGTTCAGACAGCCGATGCAGACGAATGTGAAGCTGATGTAAGCATTGCCTCACCAGGTACATCAGATAACTGTGGAGTAAGCAGTGTTGTGAATAATTACAATGGTACTTCTGATGCCAGTGATACTTATCCCGTAGGCACCACGCTTGTAACGTGGACGGTAACCGACATTCATGGTAATACAAGCAGCTGTGTACAGAGTGTGACAATCACTGATGACGAAGATCCAACGATCACAGCCTGCGCTGCCAATGTAACGGTAGGCACAGACGACGGTCTGTGTTCTGCTACGAATGTTGCCCTGGGTACGGTTACCGCCACAGACAACTGTACAGCCGTGGCTGATCTTACGATCACCAATAACGCACCAGCAAGCTTCCCGATTGGAACTACAACAGTAACCTGGACCGTGGAAGATGCAACGGGTAATACTACCACCTGCGAGCAGCTGGTAGTTGTTGAAGACGATGAAGATCCGGTGATCAGCGCCTGTGCAGCTGATGTGAATGTTGGTACAGACGACGGTACATGTACAGCAACCAACGTTGCGCTTGGTACAGTAACGGCGACAGACAACTGTGATACTGACCTTACAATCATCAACAATGCACCTGCAGAGTTCCCAATCGGAACGACAACAGTAACCTGGACCGTGGAAGATGCAACGGGCAATACAACCACCTGCGAGCAGCTGGTAACGGTTGAAGACGACGAAGATCCAACGATCATCGCTTGTGCTGCCAATGTATCGGTAGGCACAGACGACAGTCAGTGTTCTGCAACGAATGTCGCCCTGGGTAATGTAACGGTAACGGACAACTGTACGGCCGTGGCTGATCTTACGATCACCAATAACGCGCCGACAATCTTCCCGATCGGAGTTACAACAGTGACCTGGACCGTGGAAGATGCAACGGGCAATACAACCACCTGCGAGCAGCTGGTAACGGTTGAAGATGACGAAGATCCAACGATCACAGCCTGCGCTGTCGATGTAATGGTAGGCACAGACGACGGTCAGTGTTCTGCTACGAATGTCGCCCTGGGCAATGTAACGGCGACGGACAACTGTACGGCCGTGGCTGATCTTACGATCACCAATAACGCGCCGGCAATCTTCCCGATCGGAGCTACAACAGTAACCTGGACCGTGGAAGATGCATCGGGTAATACGACCACCTGCGAGCAGCTGGTAACGGTTGAAGACGACGAAGATCCAACGATCATCGCTTGTGCTGCCAATGTAACGGTAGGCACAGACGACGGTCAGTGTTCTGCTACGAATGTTGCCCTGGGCAATGTAACGGCGACGGACAACTGTACAGCCGTGGCTGATCTTACGATCACCAATAACGCACCAGCAAGCTTCCCGATTGGAACTACAACAGTAACCTGGACCGTGGAAGATGCAACGGGTAATACTACCACCTGCGAGCAGCTGGTAGTTGTTGAAGACGATGAAGATCCGGTGATCAGCGCCTGTGCAGCTGATGTGAATGTTGGTACAGACGACGGTACATGTACAGCAACCAACGTTGCGCTTGGTACAGTCACTGCGACAGACAACTGTGATACTGACCTTACAATCATCAACAATGCACCTGCAGAGTTCCCAATCGGAACGACAACCGTGATCTGGACAGTCACTGACAATTCCGGCAACGCCACAACATGTGAGCAGCTGGTAGTTGTTGAAGACGATGAAGATCCGGTGATCAGCGCCTGTGCAGCTGATGTGAATGTTGGTACAGACGACGGTACATGTACAGCAACCAACGTTGCGCTTGGTACAGTAACGGCGACAGACAACTGTGATACTGACCTTACAATCACCAACAATGCACCTGCAGAGTTCCCAATCGGAACGACAACAGTGATCTGGACGGTAACGGACAATGCCGGCAACGCCACAACATGTGAGCAGT
>JALNYB010000144.1 GCA_023230065.1 Candidatus Methanomethylophilaceae archaeon | reverse complement strand
CAGGAGAATGATATTTCAATAAGATATCAGTTGCCTGCGCCAGATAATCTATTCTAGTCTTGCTTTTAGGATTGTATAATGCGATGACGAAGTCTCCCTGTCCTGCGAGGTCCACTCTTTTCAAAATAATATTCAAAGGTATCAGAAGATCCAAACTAATTACAGCAACATCCTGCATCAATGGTGCTCCGAGAACGGATGCTGCAACACTCATAGCAGTCATTCCTGGAATCACTTCTACATCTATATCCGCGTTGAGTTCTTCTATGGTCTGAAAAACAGGGCCAGCCATTCCATAGATGCCTGCATCACCGCTGCTTATGATAGACACAGTGCGCCCTTTCATAGATTCACGAACAGCTACATCTGCACGCTCAACGACCTTTACCATTTCAGTGGTCACTATCTCTGTTCTGTCAGATAATTGATTTCTTATCAGATTAATATACGCAGAATATCCTATTACGACATCAGAATCTTTCAAAATTCTCTGTGCACAAAATGTCATCTCCTCACTTTTGCCGGGGCCTAATCCTATGATGTATAGTTTTCCTCTCGTAATATCAGACCTTCTTAACTTCAATGATATTTAACAAATCGTGCTTAGTTAAACGTATATCCAACCGCATCACGAACTGCATCCTTTTACAACATATTCTTGAGTATCTATTCCAAACATATTAAGCATCTTTATAGCTTCTTTATTTCTCTTGGATGCAGCCTTTTTGAGTAAAATGATCATTGCATCTTTATCCTCAGAAAGCAAGGCCAATTGAACCATGGACTTTGAATATCCTGCGTCCGATGATTCAGTAAAAAGTTTTATCGCCATATTCTTATCTGTCGGAATTCCTATCCCATGGAGATACATGTTTCCGAGATTATATTTGGATCTGGGAGTTCCCGCCTCTTCAAACCATCTTTTAGCTTCAGACAGATCTTTCTCAACGCCTCTTCCTTCTAACAGTAGGACACCCACATTGGTCTGTCCTCTCGAATATCCATTGTTTGCAGACATGAGATACCATTTGAATGCTTCTGCATCGCTCTGAGGAACCCCGTGCCCATATTCATAAAGGACTCCGAGATTGGTCTGCGCTCTTGAATTTCCAGCCTCTGCAGAACGTCTATACCATTCTGCAGCTTTTTCTTTATTCTGAACACATCCTTTTCCCAATGAATAGCAATAACCTAGATTTCTCATCCCGGACGAATCTCCAAGATCTGCTGCTTTTCTATATTGATCGAGCGCGTATTCTTTCTCTTCCGATGTGCCTTCGATGTACATGTTCCCCAATACAACCATAGCTTCGGAGCATCCTTGTTCCGACACTTTTTTCAAAATGTCTGCCGCACCTTTGCTATCCTTGTCTTCATCTAGAAGCACAATTGCTCGATCGAACATCTCGCAAATATATGGATCCGGATGCTTCAAATTGGAGATATTATCCAACATATTCACATAATGTCAATTATTCCTATAAAATAGCGCGTTTTTCACATTTACAAAATAAACATAGACATTATATATCAAAAAATTTATGTTGGACATATCATCCAATAATTAAATATTTGTGACGATTTTGGAAAAAATCGAAAAAATCACCCAAATATGTACTTAATAAAACTATAGAAATGGTGAACATATGGATAAAAAATACATAGCAATCATCGCCGTCATGATACTAGTTGTTGCGGGAGTTGCAACATATGCACTTACAAACAACGGATCATCGAACACAAATGGCGATACCGTAACAATAACACAGAATGATGGGACCACCGTGACCGTGGCAACACCGGTAACAAGCGTATGTGTCGTTAACACAAATGCAGCTGAATTCTTATCAATCCTCGGACTTAGCGACAAGGTAGTAGGTGTAAGTTCTACGATGAAAACACAGGCAACAGAAGCTTGGTGGGCAGAACGCACAGATATAGGATCATATAACACACCTAACGCAGAAACAATACTAAGCACAGGTGCAACGGTTGTCATCGGACAATGTACATCTATGGCGATAACCAATGTAGATGCATTGACCGCCATGGGCATAACCGTCATCCTTCTGGATTGCTACGGATATGAGACACAGGTCAGCGACCTCAAACAATTAGCCAGCTTATTCAAAGATAGCAATGCTACAGCTATTGCTAATTCATATGAGAGTTTCTTTGACAATATAGTAGATACTCTGAAATCTGCAACTTCAACATTGACCGCTGACGAGAAGAAGACATTCATCTCGACAATGGGAACAAAAGCAAGTTCCAAATATTACACAGGAAATGCAGAACTCTCCAAAATGCTCGGAGAAATATGCGGTCTCGAAAATGCAATTGCAAAAATAGACAGTTCCGCTACATCATCTTCAGCATCGATATCTGAAGGACCCATAGTCGAATATTACGCCAACAATGGAATAAATCTTTTCATTCTACGTAACAGTACTGCATACGATCAGGCAGAATCTGAGATAAACACATTCCTGTCCGAACATAACGTGATCAAAAATAGCAATATGTTCAACAACATGGATGTTATCAAAACCGTCGATTCCAAAGTACTTTCTGGACCACGCTGTTTCGTCGGAATGATCTATTTCATCACATTGATGTATCCTGATCTGGACATCGATGGATTGACCGTCGAAAGTGCAATATCAGATTATAATTCGACATTCGGAACAAGTTGGACATCTGAAGAATTATTCTACGTATACAACTAAAGAGGTGGGTAACCCCCGCCTCACTTTTATTTAATAACGTAAAGCAGAATTAACATGACGGCCGCTGAAGAAATAGAAAAGATCAGTGATACGGATCAAACTGATCTGAAAGATAGAAGATCATACA
>JALNYB010000145.1 GCA_023230065.1 Candidatus Methanomethylophilaceae archaeon | reverse complement strand
AACTCAAAGACTTGTTCGAGGGAAGCGCATGATTGATCGCTGCTGCATATCCATAACCGAAAAATGCAACCTTCGTTGCAAATACTGCCACTTCACGTCAGAGGGGAGACGTTCCAGAGACGTCACGGATGATGAACTCCGCGCCATTGTTTCCTCCATCAGACAATACGTTTCCTGTCATAACACGGAATTCAAAGTTGGAATAGTCGGTGGCGGAGAGCCGCTGATCCGCTTTCAGATGCTAAAATACTTGGTAGAACAGCTCGAAGTCGTACCAAACGTCAGGCTGTATACCATTTCCAACGGAGTCGATGTGGATGATACAAAACTAAGATTCATGTGGGAACACAAAGACTCTCTGGAATATTGTATCTCACTAGACGGCGGAGAAAAGATCCACGATAGCAACCGCATAGACATGGCGGGCAGAGGTACATTTGCCAAAGTCATGGAAACTGTTCGGAAATACGAGGATCTTTTCGGACACAAACCCTCGGTGAACTGCACAGTTACACCCCAATTGTTGTCAGAAAAAGAAGAAACAATATCATTCTTTGCTGACAACGGGTTCAAAAAGGTAACCTTTTCAAAATTATTCGATTCTGAAGATAAGATCCTTTCAAAAGACTTTGACACTCTGCTGGATGAAGCTTCCAGAACCATGGAAATCAGACAACTGAGAAAAAAGAAGTCTTACGATTGCACCCAATACGGAGCACTCTGTGGGGTAGGACGGACGAATGTGTACTATGCGTCAGGATTTGTATATCCTTGTGCCAGATTCGCCGGAATGAAAGACTACTGCATCGGCTCCGCTACCGATTCTTTGGAATCAATCGAGGCCAACCTCAGAAGGATTACACCTTGTGAAGACGGTCTTTGCTATTACGACCAACACTTTGTAAAAGGAGGGATTCAATGAAATTCGTAATTTACGGGCTCCCATGTGCGGGAAAGGACTATCTCCTATCAATGATACCTTTTATTCAACACATCAAAGGCTCCGCATGGTTAAACGCACAATGTAACAACAAATTCAGAGAATTGTCCAGCGAAGAACAGAACAATCTCCGCAGACAATTCATAAAACACATCAACAGCATCGAAACCGAGAATGTGATCGTGGACGGTCATTATGCTTTCCCGGATAATGGCGGATACCGTCTAGCATTTACTGACAACGATAGCGATAGTTACGACGTCTTCATCTATCTGGATACGCCAGCCGACGTTATTCACGAAAGGATACAGAGTTCGGAGAAGAACACCATCTACTCTCGCCTCACAGTATCAGATCTTCAAGCTTGGAGGGATTACGAAGTCTCAGGCTTATTCGAAGAAGCTCTGAGGAGAGGGAAGGAATTCATTCTTCTTGACAATGATATTGACTCAATAGTCAAATTCATGAAGGGATTGGCAGACGGATCGGTTCTAACTGCACCGCAAGTATCCAGGATAAATGCTGACAAAGTCATAAGTGCCGCTTCCGGAAAAACGAGGATTATTCTTTCAGACGGAGATAAAACCCTGACTGTTGAGGATCTGACGAAGAGCGTGTCCATACCTGAAGAACTGAAAGTTCACCATGCATTCCAAGGAGACAGATACACAACATATCAATTCTGGAAGGTTCGTCAACCATATGCATCCTTAAAAGATCTGGATGACAGGTATGCCCCAGCATTATCAAATGTCCATTTCGATAAATCGATTCTCAAGGATCTATCAAAAATCGATGGACTGAAGGTCATAGTGACTGCAGGGTTGGAAGACCTTTGGTCTAAAGCAGCGACAGTTTCCGGCGTGATGGATTTGGCCGTCGGCTCAAAAACCAATGGGCTCAGCAACATGTCTCAGCTTGGAAAAGCCTATCTTTGCAGGTATCTCGAAGATGCTGGTTTTCAAGTCATAGCTTTGGGAGATAACATGGTAGATTACTACATGCTGATGGAAGCAAGCAAGGGATATGTCATTGCTCACGCAAAGAAGAATGCGAGTTTACAGAAGACCGTTCTTGCCGGTACTAAATTGAAACAACCGAGCTACAACCAGGTTAAATTTGACGGTGTGGAAGAGGTGGTGTCGATACATGATGATCTTGAATGAGATTGAAAATAACGCCGATATTGACAAGTTGATATCGATTTGCAAAAGCAATTCAGGTGTGATGGGAACTAAACTCAGAGCTGCACACCACGAACTTGGTGAAAGAGTAGGTATGATGATTGAGAGGAACCATCACACAGATAAGCCGTTCGCGGTGGTCCTTCTTATGAGATCCGCATCTTCATTCGGCCAGGGAATCGCAGATGTCCTCGATTGCCCTCTGTTGTTCCTCGATGAAAAACACGACAAGCGTTGGAAGATGAATGATTGCAACAACAAATTCATTTCTGAGAACCGTGAAATCCTCGAAAAATCCGCAGTGATACTTGCTGATGCAGTCATCAATACGGGGGAAACGATTACACAGATTTACGATACTCTTGCCCAAATTACTGACGAAATACTTCTGGCTGCAAATGTAATTCAGAGTGAATTTGACCCTAATGGCAAAATCGTCTATGGAACAAGACGTTCTGATAACAAGTTCAAAGGAAGTCAGGTGTTGAAACAAGAGGGGGGCAGGGGACCAGATACTGGCGATCGTCTTTTCCGTACACTGACTTCGATGGAGAACTCAAAGCGATCTGTTGTGGTTCAAGGGGGGTTGAAGGATAGTGACGGACCACATGACCCAATACAAACGTAATCTGAAATCCATGAACAACTCCGGGAAGGGGACACCCCAACCCGGAGAGATATGGTGGGTTTCCAACCTCGACGGCATCAAGGACCGCCCTGTCCTGATTCTTG
>JALNYB010000143.1 GCA_023230065.1 Candidatus Methanomethylophilaceae archaeon | reverse complement strand
GCCCTGATAGGCGTAGCATACGTGATAGAGGCACTCTCATGATCGAGAACCTAACACTGGGGTCTTTCAGCACTATAACAGATTATCTGGGATTTGGGTGGTGTGTTATTCAGCTTGCTTGGGCTTGGCTACACGGACTACCAAAGAACGCTGCAATCTATGCTGTGTCTATCTTTGCCGCATGTCTAGTGGCTCTGAATGTGGGTGGTATATTGAACGAGACAACTTGGAGCCTTTTCGGATGTGGAGTGTTCGCAATACACGCGCTCTATTACCTAAAGAAGGGGCCCATAGAGTTGGTGCCTATAATGTTGATATTGCTGGCATCTTCAATTTGGTCGGTGGTAGTATGAAGGGGGTTGTTTAATGGATTTAACATTAATTCTGTTGACGACTTTGGTCGTTGCAGTCGGAGTAGGTGTCGGATCTGCTGTTCAGAAAATGACACATTTCATAGATCCTCTGGATTTCATAACATTGTTGGTAGTGGGAATTATTTTCCTGCATCTGATGATATTCGATATTGTTCCGTGGCATCCGGTATGGGATCTCTCGTTCTTCGCAGGATATGCAATAGGATATGCTGTTGCTGGTCACACCAAGTACACGATGGTCAGGATATTCCTTGGAAACAAGCACACGATATCCGAATATTGGGTTATTTACTATGATAAGAACGGCACCTACCGTCAGGAGCAGAGTAATATAGCACTGGCCAAGAGACTGTTCTTCGGAATCAAGCATGAGATAATCTGTCTTAATGGAGACATGGAGCCTGATTGGATAGATACCAACAAATATCCTCATTTTCCAGAATTCAAGAAATCAGAGATAATGGTGGAGACCTACGAGACCTATATTCAAGAGCCAGGAGACGGCAAGAGGCATCATTTGAAAAGGTACATTACCGAGGTCATGAGGGCCAATGGTTCGATAATCAGCACTGTGGACCTGATACGTGACCGTAAAGCGGTTAACAAGGCCAACGCGCTGTCGATAGATGCGCAAAATGAGAATTTCAGATTGAAACAGAGCCAATCTATCAAGATGGCCGATAACATTTCATTCTTCCTATCTAAGATCTACAACAAGGCACCAGGAGCTTCTTTCGTTGAACTTATGGACAAATGGAAAGATATTAGATCGAACAGAAAGAACGAAGATAAGATCGGAGGTGAAAAAGATGTTGAACAGAAACAGTGAGAAAGGAAAGAAGAAAAAGGAAGACAAGTCCACTCGTAAGTGCAGTAAAGCTGCGAGAGATATGATTGTATCTGGGGATGATATCTTCGACACTCTTAAAATACTCCAAGCATTGAAACCTGCACAAGATCGTGTTGATATGTATATTGCCGGTCTTGAAAGATTATTGATGAAATTCGAAGACGATAAGGGAACATTCTCAAAAGAAAAGACCGAGAAAGGCTATGATGCTGTATTCAGATTTGGAGAAACAGAGTATCGTAATCATTATCTGAAAGACGACATGCCTGATGGATTTGAGTTAATATCAGCATCCAGCGATAACGTGGATGTAGATGACTTCGCCCGTATATGGGAGGTCAGAATGGCATTGAAAGTATTGCCTGAAAGATATTATGCGAAGAAGAAATTGGAAGAACTTGTAGCTTACATCGAGAATGATAACGCATTGAAAGGATTGTGCAACATTAAAGAGATCCTCGGAAAGAATGAGGGGGTCTTATACGAGATGATAATGGCGAAGGAAGAAGATTCCATGCCCGACTTCTCGAAAACGGCAGAGGTGTTGTCATGATCGCGGATCTCATGTCCCTCAATATTTCAGCATCGATGATGACCATTGACGATATCTTTCCTAGGGAGCGTTCGTGGGACGAGGTACGCGATATAACCGATACCTTCTATAATCTCATGTTCCCCGACATACCAAAATCTAAGACTGGTCAGATAGTCTTCAAGGCCCTTCTAATGGTCGGATTACAGGGTACGGGCAAGTCTGAAACGATAAAGTACGACGTGTGGAAGTGCATTGAGAAATACGGCGCAGAGAACGTCGAGATCATCAACGCAGTTTCTTACAGAGATGTGCTTGACAACATTACCGGAACAAAACCGATAGTATTTGCCATCGTCGATGATGCAATGAAGTATCAGAACTCCAGGCGTTCCATGTCAAAAGACAGTGCAGATCTGGTCGCCGACTACAATGAGACCAGGCATATGTTCGAACGTCGTTCCAAGGGACGTGTAAAGAACGCGGTCATAATCGTTGAGACCGCTGTTCAGAGATGGCACGGTCTTGACATAACATTGCGTACATCCGCTGAACTGATACGTTTTAAGTCTTCCGAATCGGACATGGCGGACAAGAGGACGATAGGGTCTTTGTTAGGTCCTGCCGCCATGCAATCCCTGGAAGGCCTGTGGATGCACATCAACACAGACAATTCTTTGAAGAACATGTCTGTCGGCAGGATAGCCAACTTTCCTCTTCCGCTAGGTGCAGGTATTGTCAAGAACCGTTATGTTCCCGATATAGACCCGTCTTTCGAGCTTCCGCCCGTGGCAGGTACGAAATCGGAGACCAAGGTATCTGAGGTAGTATGGACTCCGGAAGATCCTCTTGCAGACGTTAAGGATGTAGCACTATGGCCCAGGAAGATAGAAGCATACAACCTAAGCCTCAATGGAATGAAGCAACAACAGATCTCAGCTTACATGAAGACGATGCATAACAAGGAGGTTGCAAGATGCACCGTGTCAACATGGATCAAGGATGTCAAGGAGCTCGTGGATTCGCGCGTAGGAGATCTCAAGGATATCTCTTCCAACACTAACATCGGGGAGGTGAAGGTTGATGGGTAATGTTGGCAGACCTAACATTCATTTTCGATTCTGGTCGCGCATACGCGTACG
>JALNYB010000141.1 GCA_023230065.1 Candidatus Methanomethylophilaceae archaeon | reverse complement strand
GGTCAATGGACAGTTGTTGAGCCTATCGATACCTTTGTTGTTCTCCAGGAGTATTTTAGCCCAATTATCAATGAGATCTTTTTCAGTTTTACATCTCAAAACTGATGATTCCCAACCCTTATCAAATAATGTCGAAATCAGATCTTTCTGGAACTTCAATTCATCATCGTACACCACATTCTCACCCCTGAACGAACATCTTCTCTAATAGCGCCTTTTTCATATTCTGGAGCTTTTTGAGCTCACGCTGATGAAGAGTAATGAGGTTTTCCATCTGGTATAATATGCTTCCAATCTGTTTTTGTTCTTTATAACTTGGAACTAAAATACTTTCTTTAAGAAAATCGTCGGATACTAGGTTAGTCATCATGGTTGAAGATTTAGTCGATTTTACCAATACTTTACCCATTATATTTTCATTATTAATCGCATATTTCCAATAAAGTAAATCATGTTCTGGCACTATTGGTTTAAATGTATCGAATACGTGTGAGACAATACCATCCCCAATAGTGTTTTCAACAAATCTTCCATGGGCATAATTCTTACTTTTATTCCCCTCGAATGCTATGTCTCCAAGCTCAAACACATTGTATGTAAGAAGATAATTTCGATCAGAAATGTATGAATCGGGTTTGTAGTACATGTTTGCAACAGAGATTATGTCTTCCTTTCCGTATGTAAAATCATTCTTTTTTACTGTTTTTACATACAGCTCACTAAACTTACGCTGTTCCCAAGCGTCTGTAAAACCCCTGAAACGGATTTCCGGACGGTCTTCCCCGTTTTTCGGAAACATCTTCTCCAGCATCGCTTTCTTGAGATTGACGGTCTTGTCATACTCACGCTGATGAAGAGTAATGAGGTTATCGAAGTTGCGAAAATAATGTCCGATTGCTACTTGTTCATCTTGTTTCGGAACAATCACTTCTGCGTTCTTGATATTGTCGGAGTTAAGAGATTCAAAGGTTGAACCGCAAGAAAGAACCTTCCAATACCCATTGCTATTCATTTTTACAAGCAGTTGATAAATGAATTCATTTCCCTTAATTGCAACCACACCGCGCCCAATTACTGCATTATAAGCTGTTTTTCCCATTGCTCCGGCAGGTGCACGGACGCTCATTATTAAATCTCCGGCTTCGGCTTTCTTCGTAACCTGTGTTGTCCAGACCCTCGGTGTTACCCATCCATTCTGCAAATCCGCATTGCCTTGGACAAGGATATAATCGCTTGGAACATCTGAATATGTACTGCCATCAGGAGATTGACCCATAGTAATCTGAACGGTATCGCCTAGCTTACGCTGTTCCCAAGCGTCTGTAAAACCTTTGAATCTGATGGCCGGCTTTCCTTGATCTTCAGTCATCGTTCCCACCGCGAAGCAAGGATTGGAACTCCTTGAGACCTTTCATATCGTATTCCCCACCCACAAGATCGTCGATCATATCAGCGAGTGCGGCTTTTGTCTTGACGATCTCCTCAGCCACTTCGGCGTATGTTGTGGAATACTTCTCCTTCAACGATTTAACGTACGATATCAGATCTGCGATGACATCATCCGGAATACGCCCGATAGCATCGGTGATGGGCTGAATCCACTTCATCTCCAGCAACATCATGATCTGATCGTCCGTCAGCCCCTCGATGATAGCTTTTGTATCGTTATGCAGAGCGATTCCTTCGGATTTGACTTCCTTTTTCAGCTTCTTCTCTTCCTCGATGAGTTCCTGCGCTTGAACGATAATTCTTTCTATCGATCCCTCTGCATAGTCTTTCATCGCACTCTTGGCTTTCGAGAGATTGCCGAATGTACTCTTGATCATCTTGTTGACCTCAGCGGCAACGAACAAATCTTTCGAGTCGTTCAGTATATCGCCGTCTTTATCTTCTTCGGACATGGAGTCAATTATCTCCTCGTATGTCGATTGGATCTCCAAAAGACGATCGTTGTTCTGCTTCAGGGCCTCCGTCTGTTCTTTTAGGATAGTGGACTGTATCAATTCGAATGGGATGACGCGCCCTACCCACCCGTCCTGAACCTCATGGTTGTTCTTTATCACCATATTGGGGTCTACGACCCTTGCTGATTGGAAGCCTTCTGTCTGTAGTATCTCCAGATCGACTGCGATCTTTGCCCATTCTTCATCGAGCACTTGGAATGCCACATACCGATCGATGAGCGGAATCGGATCGCATCTGGAGAACATCGCATCCGCGATCTTTGATTCGCCTCTATTGATATCTATGGCCTCCCACTTGGCGATCAATTGTTCTTTAAGATATTCTGGAAAATCACCGAACGCATGGTCGTATTTGTTTTTCCAATCAATTACGGATTTGTTCGTGTGGATCGTCTTTTCTATATCATCGACCAGCAGTTCGGAATATGGTGTGCCAGAGTCACCGAAAAGAACCTCTTTCAGCCCCTTGAATGTGTTCCAAAACCTATCATAATCAGCAAGCTCTGAATTCGGTATACCACCATACATCGAGGCATATACGTCCCATGATTCGCCCGCATCTGACGAATCCACATACCTCGGGATATTGAGATTGTAACCATTCTCGCGGATCTCTTCCTTCGAGACCACTCTTGAGAACTTATCCGTCGTCCTGCGATCGACAAATGTATCGACGATCCTCTTGATATCCGATGCTCTGAGCTTGTTGTTCTTGCCTTCTTTCTCGAACCCTTTAGATGCATCGATTATCAGGACATCAGAATCCTCGCGCTTCTGTTTGAGCACCATGATGATCGTGGCGATCCCTGTGCCGAAGAAGATGTTGGACGGGAGACCGATGATCGCATCGATGTTATCGTTCTCGATGAGATTCCTACGGATCTTCTCTTCTTCCCCTCCGCGAAACAGAACACCATGCGGCAACACGATCGTCATATCC
>JALNYB010000140.1 GCA_023230065.1 Candidatus Methanomethylophilaceae archaeon | reverse complement strand
GGGGGGCGAGAATTACGAAGCGAGACACACAGTATGCAAGGAGGCGATGTGATGGGAAGAAAAAGAGACGATTCGGAGGTAATGTGGCCTATCTACAGCCTTCTGAAGTATGATAAGATAGACTACGAGGGGTTGGAGAGGGATTTCACCTGGGCTGTGGTCGGATGCGACGGATTTCCTTCGATGTTCAAACTGCTACACGTCGTGAAACCCACGGAAGGGATCCGTTCCCTCAAAATTAGCGGATACGGAGAGAAAACCGAAGTCCACATAATGTCCAGGATAGATTTCGAAAGTCTTGAAACGACCATCGAGGACGCCCTCGGCAGAGACTATGTCAAAGAGCATTATTCAATCAAAGAGATGGATCTGAAGGATACAAGGAAAACACCCAAGAGAGTTCTCTTCCAGCTCATGATCAATTCCCTCGGCAACAACTCACTGGTCGACGCCAGCAATGCCGAGGGCAGTTTCTTCAAAGTTGTAAAACACGAGGAAACCAGCGATCTGAAGAATTTCATCGCCAGATACATCACCCTTGAATTCAAGGTATCCGATTCCCCCGATTACCTGCACTGTTATTCCGACCTCTGTCTGGATTACAATGTGGCAACGTTCAATAATGCCATACGCGATAAGATCAGATGGGGCAGGAAGGATCCGAAAGTCTACACCAGATTCCGTTATATCAAGGGTGCAGGAATGCAGACTGTCTCCGTCAGAGAGGATGACGGCACAACCTTCGTCAAGAGAAGCTGCCGTCTGGACGATAAGGTGCACCTCAAAATGCTGGATTACACTCATTCCGCAACCGTATCCGATTCCGAGAACGATGATAAACTGGTCGAAAAAAGTCTGGAGGAAAGCAGGGCCAAGATAATAATGGATGTGGTGAACAAATTCAACAGCGTATTCGGGAAGTATCTGGGAGGGGTTTCGCTCTATAAAGCGGAAGCAAAACGCAGGAAGACATCACTTGACGAATCCTATGAAGAAAGGCTGATGGATCATTTCAGGGGCAAACCTGTCCGTGTTTACAATCTGACGGGAAATAAGGATAACAGTGCCGCCATAAAGGAATTCATCGAACTGGTGAGGGGAAGATACAAGGTAGATATCCAGTACACCACCGGCCCCAGTCTGGTCGGTTACAATATCCCCGTTATACTGCCCAAGAAGGCATACAAAGGCAGGGAAAAAGAAGATCCGCATACCGACGACAGTTACAACCTCCTTCAGCATGTGGTAATCGACAACCTGAAAAAAGCCATCAAGAAGTACAAGAGCGAGGTGAAGAAGAACCAGAAGTTGTTCGACAAAAAGAAGGACAAATGGCTGAAAGAGGAAGAAGGTCGCAAAGAAGAGGACTTCCTTGGAACGGGCCCCAGTCCTGCAAACATGCCTTTGGCCGAAGTACTGTTCGAACAGCTTTACGTCAAGGAAGAAGTGGAAAACGGGAGGATGGAATTCTTCAGATGGGCCGAGGAGAACTACGAAGGCAGATGGGAATTTGCGATACCTTTGTATCACTCCGAGAATAGAAAGATTCTCTACGACGGTTTTGCTGTATTCGGCATCGAACCCGATGGCAGGATGTCAGAACCGGAGAAATATGCCCTTAACGATCCCTTCGGACCGAAAGGCTACTCACAGATTGAATGGAATAACGTCGAATACGCGGTTAAAGATCCCTCGGGGCAGATCAATGTGGTCAGAAAGACTGGAATTGCAACAATTCCCGATGCTGATGCCATCTATTCTCTACTGAGGGAGAACCATGCTAACCACAAAGGGCGCACGGTGGGGATGAAGGACGGGGATGCCAAATTTGAGATGTTCGGAGGAAGCATCGACATCGGATACGCCGAACTCACGAAGGACAGGTGGATCTACTACGTCGGTCAGATGAACATGAAGATGACCGTGGCCAACTCTTCGATGGTCCGCGAGATCGAAGCTCTGAACGGCGGAAACGTGTTCTTCGACAGATTGTTCCACATGATGTCGATACCTTATGTCAAGCACAAGCAGAATTCAGTCATCCCATTCCCGATAAAGTATCTCACAGAGTGGTGCAAGAAACTGCATTATTTTGTATCTGATGAGGAAGAGGATGATGAAACAACAGGCGGTATTGAAGACATCTGATGTTTTCAATTCAATCAAACAGAGATTATTGGATACCTAAAATTGAGCGCGATATTGAATGCGATTAGGAAATAAACGAGAGGTTGGAATCCGAAGGGTTGGACAGTCATCAGATTTTGGGGAAAAGATCTTCAAAAAAGGAAGTGGATTGTGCGGTTACAATAGAGCATGCAATAGGAAAAATGAATTGAACAGATATTGCATCTACTCGTGGTATCTATCTTTTCGACGAGTCATAATCACTAGCTAGAAATCTCGTATTTCAATGTGTTTTTCTACTTTGTTGACGGTGTCCCCTATGTTCTGAAAGAGTTCATATGCCCAACCTTTATCTTAAAACAAACTATAATCGGAGAGAGCAGTGCAGGGTTAGAATGAAAGGATTGTC
Source organism: Candidatus Methanomethylophilaceae archaeon (assembly GCA_023230065.1). GTDB lineage: Archaea > Thermoplasmatota > Thermoplasmata > Methanomassiliicoccales > Methanomethylophilaceae > JALNYB01. The sequence continues at coordinate 422 of JALNYB010000140.1, read as the reverse complement.
GTTGTTCGCAAGTGCGGGTGTTGGCGAACTGTTGCTCGAAGGAAGTAATGTAGAAATTGTTGTAGCCAATGAGCTAGTGCCTCAGCGCGGTGAATTGTATCAAACCGTTTTTCCAAATTCAAAAATGATAATCGGAGATATCACTGACGATAACGTATTCAAAAACATTATGGACAGTGCCATAGAAAAAGAGGTTTCTTTCCTATTGGCATCTCCACCGTGTCAGGGGATGAGCATTGTAGGGAAAAATAGAACACAAGAACAAATGGCAAAGGATAAACGTAATGATTTGATTTTTAGAGTTATTGAGTGTATTGACACCATTCATCCAAAATATGTTTTGATTGAAAACGTATCGATGCTCCTTAAAATTCTTTATCCCTATGAAGGAAAAATGGCCACTGTTATGGAAATCTTGACTG
>JALNYB010000139.1 GCA_023230065.1 Candidatus Methanomethylophilaceae archaeon | reverse complement strand
GTCGATAAAAAATGTTTAAAAATATTCACTATGGATGATGTGTGAGTATTTACGCCAAAATTTTCTAATATAAGATTTATTGTTTGATTATATCAAACAATAACAGTTTTATTGTAAATATGTACAGTTGGATGCAACTTTTGTACATCCATATTTATAGATTTCTAAAAAGTACGTTGGAGGTATCATTCATCCATGAAATTTCATAAATATCATCACCAAATTTCATGACTATGGCATCTTCGGATGTCAAAAATGGAGAAAAATACATGCTAAGCGCGAAAGGAGCAGACTTCAGCCAAGTGTTGAAGCGTTACGACATCGACCTGCAGCAGGTGGCAACACCCGAGCAGATGGCAAAGAAAATGTTACCCAAAGATGAAGTATTCAAGAAGGTAGCAGAAGAAGTTTTGTACATGAGATTTAAGACTGTTGGACCAGTTGTTATGGAAGCTCTCAAACAGAGAAATCCACTCGACGTTATCAACAATGGGCTTGTCGCAGGTATGGAAGTCGTTGCAAAATTATATGCAGAACACGTCTATTACCTTCCTGAGATCATGATGGCTGCAAAGACCATGGAGATCGGAATAGCACTTGCTGAGAAGCAGGTACCAGGAGGAAGAGAGACAAAAGGAACAGTTCTTATGCACGCAGCAGAGGGAGACCCCCACGATATCGGAAAGAACATCGCAGCTGTGATGGTCAGATCTTCCGGTTATACTGTAGTTGATATGGGAAGAGATGTTCCAATAGTAGATCTCGTTGCAAAAGCAGTCGAGCTCAAACCATTATTTGTTAGTGGAACAGCTCTTATGACAACCACAATGTCTGCATTCCCCACAGAGGCAAAACTCTTACAGGAAAAAGGTCTCAGCATGCCACTTATGGGATGCGGAGGAGCAGTCAACAGGGAATACGCCAATTCATACGATCTCGGTATCTATTCCGAGAAGGCACCCCAGACACCAGTTATCGCAGACAAGATCCGCGCTGGATATGACTGGAAGAAAGTTAGAGAAGAATGGGATAGCATTATCGGAGGCGCTTAAATATGTCAGTTACTAGATACACAAAAATGACTTACGACTGTGCAGATGACATGGTTTTCGGTCAGTCAAAACACCCCGTTTCATACGGTTTCGGATTAAAGATCGGAGCAGGAAGAGTTATCCCTGAGATCAACTACGCTCCCAGGCCAGGAACAGAGAAAGACCCTGAAAAACTCAGGAGAGAATACGTAGATTATATCTCAAAAGATATCCTCAACAGGGCTGTCACAGCAGGATTCCCAGATGTCCAATTAGAGACCGAGTGGGTCTCGCAGATGAATCAGGAAAAACTCTGTGTACCTGTTGTTGCAGGACAGAAAGCTATTTGTGAGAAATACCACGAAGAATACGGAGTTAATTGTGGTACTAGGCAGACAATTCCTGATCAGCGTGAGGCAGACAATGGTCTTCGCCCCGGAATGGATTCATTACATGCATATCCTGAGAAAATGTTCCAGTGTGCAGAGTTCGCATGTGAGAATGGAGCCGACAATCTTTCTATTGAATCAGTCGGTGGAAAAGAGCTCTCAGATTACGCAGTCACAAACGGAGATATCGTTGCATTCCTTTTCGGAGTAGGATATCTCGGATCTATCGATATGACTTATATCTGGCAGGAATTCGCTAACATCGCAAAGAAGAACAGATGCGTTGCTGGTGGAGATACCAATTGTGCAGGAGCTAACACTTCTATGTTCATGGCCGGCGGTTTCCTCGACAACGATGTCCAGAAGACCTTCTCAGCTGTTACAAGGGCAATCGCATCTGCAAGAACACTTGCAGCATGGGAATCCGGAGCAGCAGGACCTGACAAAGATTGTGGATACGAGGGAGTCATCTGTAAAGCTATTGCAGGAAAGCCAGCCGCACAGGAAGGAAAGAACTGTCAGTGTGCACACTGCGATCTTCAGGGCAACCTGATCGCACAGTGCTGTGACCTTTGGTCGAACGAGTCTGTCGAGTACCACCCCGAATTCGGTGGATCATCTGTTCAGTGCTGGTTCGGATCACTCGGATACGAGTGTGCTTTGATGAACACCGCAACCCAGCTCAAACAGGAGAAGACCCTTAGAGATCTTTACATGTACACCGACAGGACAAGAGGACCTGAGGGATATGTACTCGCATACGACCACGCATACGAGATCGGACAGGCAATTGCAGCAAACGGCAATGACCTGTACCTCAGATCGAGGGCAGCTGGACTCAAAGCAGCAGAGATAATCATTAATGGTTATAAATCAAAAGAACTCGGACTTACAAACAAACAGCTCGATGTCATCAACGATATCTACAAGAAAATCTCAGCCCTCCCCGAGGACACAGATAAGTTTGTTGAGTACGCTGCAAAAGAGTACCAGGATGTTCCTAACTTCAACCTTAAGAACTACGGCCTGTAAGACAGTAATTCTATAATAGGATCATTAAACTTTTTACTTTTTATTTATTCTAACTTGTGGACCTTGGCTGTTTATAATTTATAGAGATATTATCAGATCTCAATTATTACTCTAGTTGTATCTTAATTTAATTCTAAGATCCGTATTTCTTGAAATCTACTGTCCGATTTATAGACATATCTCAGCCAAATCAGGATTTTACAAATCATTGAGCGACAAATATCACACAATCTGAATTGTAGATATCTAAGCTTCTTTATTCGAAATGTCAATGTTATGTTATATGGCTCACTATTGTTTAATTAGACACAAGTAAAATTTTGTGTTAATTCTTATAAAAACCTATTCCATATATCCCATATTGCTTTAAAGACAATAAAATACCACAAGATTCTATTTTGTTTTTAAAAGATCGTTCTGTTTCTTTATTCAAAAAATTACATGTAAGAATTGTGTGTAATATTAAAAAGATGAATGATACACCAATCTTATTTACACATATTAAAACAATCAATGTATGCAGATGCTAAGTGAAA